>JAATGX010000158.1 GCA_015688915.1 Desulfuromonadales bacterium | reverse complement strand
TTGAAAGAAAGCAGGCTCTTGGGTGCTGCGCGGGGCTATTCGCTGATGATAACACCCCGCGAAAAACAGTGGTGGCGGCAAAAAAACCGGCGGCGGATGCAGATAGTGTTTCGTGGGACCGGGCACCTTTCCGGGGAGGTCATGATAGACGGCACATTGCTTATGAAGATCCCCCGGTATGACGGAACGGTCAACAGCCGTCCGTTGCCGGCGGCAAAACGGTCACTATTTTCTACCGTGCTGAATCTCTTGCGGAAGATGGGGCATCAACAGGAATTCATCATGACGGCGGAGCAGTCGAAGAGAGTCAGAGAGCTCTTAGATAACAAAACTTCGTGATACAGCCGGATGGGGAAGCGACGATAGGGGACAAATCCGTTTTTTGGAGTAAATACAGGAGGCTAAGAATGAGCACGTACTCAGTCAGTAAAAAAATAATCACGGCTTTTGCGTTTCTGGCAATCAGTATCTCCGCGTCATCGATGGAATCACTCTGTGACGCCGCGCAAGGCGCTGACCTCGACACATGGACAGAGGGCTCATGGACCGGGCAAATCGATATACCGGGCGGCGGGAGCAGGTCGGTACATATCGACATCAGCTCGCCTGCACAAGAACCGAAAAGCAAGGAGCTGAAATACTCCGACCCGCGCGGCTGCACCATCAAGGCCCGGTATTTTGGAACCGCCGCAGAAAAGGGCCTGGAGTACGTGGTTACCATGTCAAACGGCGGTTTTTGCGACAAGCTGCTGCACGGCAGCCTTTTCCTGAAGAAACAAGAGCAAGACAGGCTGGGCTATGAACTGAATTACCAGGACGGCACAACGGCAAAAAAGTCTGAGAAAGGCCAGTTGCAACGGCCCGCCAAGTAACTCGGAATGGTCTCTGGTTGACTGCGTTAAAGAGGAAAGTCATCGCGCACGACATTGAGAGGAAGGAGAACACATGGCCAGCAACATACCTCTGAACGATCTGATTGAGGCGTTGGCGGGCGCCGTCATAGAAGCCCAGGACAATATCGAGCAGCACCAGATTTCCAATCTGCTGGGGTATTTCGATAGCCAGAACCGGCCCAAGAGCCTGGTGGTACGGTTACCGTCAACCAATCCTCAGGCTGAAGAGGGGGCTGAAGACTATTACCGTGCACCGCTTTTGCCGCTCGTTTCCACGAACCTGCTGAAGATCAAGGAGGTTGAACTCACCTTTGACGTGGATCTCGGCCAGCTTAAGGAAGAACCGCTTGTCCTGAGGGACAAGGCCGACACCGAGAGTGGGCGGCAGGAATGTGAAAACCCGAAAAAGAATATCTTCGTCGATATGGCCGGAGCGGGAAAAAAGGGGGGGAGCATCCATGTGGTGTTGCGCGTGGAAGGTTCGGAACCCACTGACGGCGCAGCCAGGTTGATAAACCATCTGGCGCAGACCCAGGGGGTGTTCAAGACGGTCCGGGTGGACTGATGTACTTCAACAAATACTCATGACAGAAAGCGATAGGAGGAACTGAGCGATGCCAAAGTACTACATCATGCTGGTAAACGGTGAGTCCCATCAGATGCACGTGCCGGTTAAGGCACTCGTGAATCCGTATAATCAACAACCGGCCTACTGTGCTGGAATGCCGCAGTTCTTCGGCGGTACCGATACGGACGATCAGCCGCCTGCCATAGTCCTGGAACATGAGATCACCCAGGAATCACGCCGCACGCTTGAACTGACCTCGGGTTCTCCCCCGCACTTCTTTACCGAGGGGAACATGTTCTTCTACTGGGCTGCGGAGGACCGGTGGCAACAGACCGGGACCCCTTGGGGGGCACCACAGAACAATACGGAAGCCGAGATGGACCGCATCGTGGTTGTAGACATGACGCGGTTTGACAATAACATGAATGACGGTCAGATCATTGCGGAGCTGATCCACCAGACCGGAAGCGGGGGAGCGCCGCCCCAGGGAACTTTGGATTTCAACGCATCGGCCACTCGCACCGCGTTTATCGGGCTGATACGCATGTACTTGGCCATGTAACAAGGAGATAGATCATGACAGTGTACAAAAGCGGATCAACCGGAGGTGATGTAACGCGTATCCAGCGGGCGTTGAAAGACGCGGGCTTCTATCAGGGAGAACCGGACGGAATTTTCGGCTCCGGGACCGAAGCGGCGGCAAAAGAATTCCAGGTTGCCTCCGGTTTGCAGGCAGACGGTATTGTGGGCGCCGCAACGCTGGAAAAACTCTTTCCCTCCCAAGCAGCGGCGCCCAAGGCGCTATCCGGCGATCTGGACTCGCGCTGCCTGGCGCTCACCGGAACATTCGAGACCGGGCAGCTCTCCCCGGATTGTTTTGCATCGATGACCGGCAATTTCGATGGCCAGGGAATGAGCTTCGGCGCATTGCAGTGGAATTTCGGACAGGGCACGCTCCAACCACTCCTGCAGGAAATATTGACCGATCACCCCGACGTTGCCTCATCCATATTCGGTACCAGCCTCAACCAATTGCAGCAGGCGTTGGGCGGGGGCAAGGAGGCGGCCATGTCCTTTGCCGCCTCGATCCAGGACCAGGCGACGAAAAAGATTGCAGATCCCTGGAAACAGATGTTCAGGGCGCTGGGGCTCACACCGGAGTTCCAGACGATCCAGGTGAAGGGGGCTGCCACGTATTACGGGAGGGCCGTGAACCTCTGCAGGGAGTATGCACTCCGGAGCAAACGCGGAAGGGCGCTGATGTTCGATATCTGCGTCCAGAACGGAAGTATCGGGGGCGCTGTTGCGGCCCAGATAGTCGCCGATTTCGGCAGGTTGCCGCAGTCCCTGGCAGCGGATGATGTGGAGGTCGAAAAGATGCGGATAGTGGCGAACCGCCGGGCAGAGGCCGCAAATCCGAGATTCGTCGAAGACGTGCGAAAACGCAAGCTCTGCATCGCAGAGGGGAAAGGGGTGGTCCACGGCATCAGCTACGATCTTGCAGAACAGTTCGGGTTGGATATGGGAAATGCCGATGGGTAAGGAGATACGTCTCCGGTCAACGTGACAAGAAAGGAAATAGCCATGCCTGTAATGATACTACAAATGATACCAGCCAATGCCGGTCAGCCGGGATATGCCATTGCCCGTGAACTGGCTCGCCAATGCGCGGACCAGTACCATCTGAACATCCTGCCTGGGGCAGGAGGAGGGATTGC
>JAATGX010000125.1 GCA_015688915.1 Desulfuromonadales bacterium | reverse complement strand
CCGGCCTCTTCCAGTTCCCCTACGATCCGTTTCCGGGCCTCGAAGCGGTCCAGCCCCTCGTACTGGCGGCCGGCGGCGTTGACGATGCCCGATTCGTCGAACACGTTGATCCTGTCCAGGTTGTGTCGCAGCCCCACCTCGAAGTCGTTGAAGTCGTGAGCCGGGGTGATCTTGACCACGCCGGTGCCGAACTCCCGGTCCACGTAGTCGTCCGCCACCCCCCGTATCTCGCGGTTGACCAGCGGCAGGACGACCTTCTTGCCGATCAGGGCCTGATAGCGCTCATCCCCGGGATGCACCGCCACGGCCGTGTCGCCCAGCATGGTCTCGGGCCGGGTGGTGGCGACCACCACGTAGTTGCCCGGCTCGCCGGCCACCGGGTAGCGGATGTGCCAGAGGTGACCCTTCTTGTCCTCGTGTTCCACCTCGATGTCCGACAGGGCCGTGTGGCAGCGGGGGCACCAGTTGATCAGGCGGTTGTCGCGGTAGATCAGGCCATCCTCGTACAGCTTGACGAACACGGTGCGGACCGCCTTGGACAGCCCCTCGTCCATGGTGAACCGTTCCCGCTCCCAGTCGCACGACGCCCCCAGCCGCTTCAACTGGCCGATGATCTGGCCGCCTGACTCGGCCTTCCATTTCCAGACCCGCTCGATGAACGCCTCGCGCCCCAGCTCGAAGCGGTCCTTCCCTTCGGCGGCCAACTGGCGCTCCACCACGTTTTGCGTCGCAATGCCCGCATGGTCGGTGCCCGGCATCCAGAACACGTTGTACCCCTGCATCCGCTTCCAGCGGCAGAGGATATCCTGCAGGGTGTTGTTGAGGGCATGCCCCATGTGCAGGGCGCCGGTTACGTTGGGGGGCGGGATGACGATGCTGTAGGGCTTTTTGTCAGATGTGGCGGCGGCGCGGAAATATCCTTTTCCCTCCCATTCGGCGTACCATCTCTTTTCAACGTCGTGGGGCTCGTACCCCTTGGCGAGTTCCTTGGTCATGAGTGTTGAATACCTTTTCCTGTTCTTACGTGATGTCGTTTCATGGTACCGGTCAGCCACTATAAAAAAAACAGGGGGATAATGCAACATCCCCCTGCAAGTGTGGTCGCCAAATTTATGTCAACCGCTCGGCAGGAAGGCGGCACCGGAACGAATCCGGTATCGCGGCCTTTCGCCATCGGTCAGTTCTGCGATTGTTTTCCGGCCGCGACCAGGCGGGCCATCTCCTTGTCGCAACTGTTGATGTGGTTGCTCAGCCATTCGTAGGTGAGTTTCAATGAGTTGGTCACGGTCGGCATCGAGCCCCCTTCGCGGGCATACTGCTCCTCAAGCGCGGACAGTTTCCGCACCAGTTGGTCGTGCTGTTTCTTGTGTGCGGCCAGGCCGGGGTATCCGCGCTGCATCTGGTACTGTTCCTCGAACGCGAAGTGGTCGAGCGTGTAGTTTCGCAAAAACGTCATCAGTTCGTGGATCTCGCTTTGCTCCCGCCGCTCCTTGCAGGCGGTGATAATCGCCTTGATCCTCTGCAGGATTTCATCGTGTTGGTTGTCTATGGTGGGGTTCCCGGTTGTGAAGGTTATCCGGATGTTGCGGATATTGTCTGTCATGGTGATCCTCCTGTGGTTCCTGGTCGGTCGGTCCGCGTCATGGCGAACCGCCGAGCGTTCCTGTCAGCCACCTCTGTCACCTGTCCGGTCGGATGGCACGCGTGCCGCTATCTATGGATAGATAACAAACAATATCGGAATGTCAATGGACTTTCTGTGGTAACGTGCTGATTTTGAATTATTTCTGAAATGTACCCCGTAGGTTTTTGTAAATCTCGATGCAGCCGGTCTCAGGGAGCGGCGCATTCACCGGCGACCTCGGGCGTGCCCGCCAGCGCCAGCCAGGCCTGGGCAGCGTGCGACAGGTAACCGCCGCGCCGCCAGACCAGGGCCATATGCCAAAAGATCTCCGGCCGCTCCACCGCAACCCGTCTCGTCAGGGGGTGGGGCCGCTGCTCGATGATCATGCGCGGCAGCAGGGCGATGCCGAGCTTGGCGGCCACAAGCTCGATGATGAAATCCACCTGGCTCGAATGGGCGGCCACCTTTGGCGTGAATCCGCTTTCCCGACACGCTTCCATGATGATCGAGTTGAGCACGAAACCCGGCCCGTACAGGATAAACGGCATATCCGCCAGCGCCTCGAAAGGAAGCGTGGCGTGTTCCGCCAGGGGATGGTCGGCGGCCAGGAGCGCGTCGATCGGCTCCCGCCGTACCTCCTGCCATTCGAATTCCCCGCCGACCGGCAGAAGCGAAGCGGCCAGGTCCAGCTCGCCGGCCAGCAGGAGTTCCTCCAGACGCTTGCTGCCGTGCTCGAACAGCCTGATATCCACGCCCGGATAGCGGCTTCGATATGTGGCGAACCAGCGGGCAAAGAGGGTATTGCTGCCGATCAGCGGAAATCCCAGGCGCAGCACTCCTCCCTTGAGGCCCCGCAACTCCTCCAGCTCCGACCTCAGATCTTCTCCCTGGGCCAGGATCGTCGCGGCACGGCGGTACACGATCCCGCCGGCTTCCGTCAGTCTGCTGCGGTGACCAATGCGTTCAAGCAGTTGGAGCCCCAGCTCCTCCTCGAGCTGTTTGACCGCCTTGCTCACCGTTGACTGGGTTGCAAACACCGTCTTTGCGGCCCGCGAAAAGCCCCCTTGACGGACCACCTCCACAAATGCCCGCAACGCCCGGATTTCCATAGCTATTCCTTTTTGGAATCTACTTAAGTCATAAAATTCATTTTACGAATAGCATGATTCAGCCTATGATGCAATCAGGCAATCAAAGAAAGGAACCACTCATGGATATATACCGTCGCATGGCCGTCTGGCGGCGGCGCGGCCGCTTGAGCCTGCTGCTTCAGGTACTTCTCATTCTGGCCTTCTGGCGGGCGGGCGAGGCTGTCGCGCGCGGGACCGGCCTGCCCGTACCCGGCGCGATCATGGGGCTGTTCATCGTCCTCGCCCTGCTGGGGAGCAAGTGGCTCAGCATCTGCACGGTGCGGCGGGGGGCGCGGTTGTTTCTTGCCGAAATGCTCCTCTTCTTCGTGCCTGCCGTGCTGGCTGTCCTGGATCATCCGGAACTGCTCGGTTTGTTGGGGCTGAAGATCCTGACGGTGATCGTTGTCAGCACGCTCATCGTGATGGTTGTCACGGCGGCCGTGATCGACGTCTGCTACCGCGTGAGCGGGGCGGGGAAAGGTGCTGCAGATGCGCGCTGATCCGTTGCTTCAGGCCCTGTTCTGGTCCGTGCTGACCATCGCGGTTTACGCGCTCTCAAAAGTGCTGCATCGCCGCAGATCAAGCTGGTGGGCGTCACCCCTGATGGTTGCACCGCTGGCGTTGATCCTGGCGGCGCTCGCGCTTCACGTGACCTATCATGAATATATCCGGGGAACCCATTGGCTGGTCGTCCTGCTTGCGCCGGCAACGGTGTCGTTTGCCGTTCCGATCTACGAACAGCGGTCGCTGATACGCCGACACTGGCTGCTGCTGGTCATCGGCGTGCTGGTG
>JAATGX010000290.1 GCA_015688915.1 Desulfuromonadales bacterium | reverse complement strand
TTCGCCACCATCCTGGCGGTCGTTTCCGGGCTGGTCCTGGCTGCCTCGGCCGCCATTGCCCATGACATCTACGTCAACGTGATCAAGGATGGCCATGCCGACCAGCACGAGCAGGTCATGGCCGCTCGCATTACCTCCCTCGTTGTTGGCGCCATAGGCATCGTCATCGGGATCGCCGCCGAAAAACAGAACGTTGCCCACCTGGTGGCCCTGGCCTTTGCCGTGGCCTCGTCGGGCAACCTGCCGGTCGTCATCCTGTCGCTGTTCTGGAGAAAGTTCAACACCGCCGGGGTCATTTCCGGCCTGGTGGTCGGCACCATCGCCTCCATCGGCTTGGTCATGATCTCCCCCAACATGACCTATCCCAAGGTTGTGGCCGCCGGCGCCCAGAAGGTCATCACGGCCATGGAGAAGAAGCAGGCCGCCCTGCCTCCTGGCACCGCGCTTGAAGAGAAGGACGCCAAGGCCCTTGCCAAGGCCAGGGTGGACTATGAGAAGAACAAGGACGGCACGTCCATCATGGGTCTCGACAAACCGATCCTGACCCTGAAGAACCCGGGCATCATCTCCATCCCGCTCGGCTTCATCGCCGCCATCCTGGGTGCGCTGCTGTTCCCCAGCAAGCGGTCCGAAGAGATGTTCGACGAGATCTACGTCCGCCAGAATACCGGTATCGGTATGGCAAAGGCGGTCGATCACTAAATACTTCAAATATTTACTCATTATGATATAGTGGGGAGGCTCCGGTCTCCCTCTTTTTTTGCGATCACAGGTAATCTGCCCATCTCCTGATATTCGGGAGGGCATTCCTCATTGAATGGATACCATCATTGAATTCCATGGCACCCAACGACATACTGTCGGGACTCCCTGACCTTAACCGGATTACCCGCTACTGCGATGCGGAGGAAATCGGTCAATTTCTGCGGAACATCGATGCGATGCTGGAGCAGGACCGGCGGCTGATGGCGACCTGGAACCGGGAGTATGACCAACTGCTGGGGCGGGTTGATCATGCCGACTGCCGCGAACTCAGAACTATCCACGATGATTTCAACCGCATCGAGATGGAGCGTTTCCTGCTGACGTACTCGGTCACGGCCTTGCACCGTAACTGCACCCACTACCGGGATGTGATTGCGACCCGCGCTCTTGCGGTGGTGGCGGCAGAGATGGAATCTGCCGGAAGACCTCTGCCCGACATCCCGTTTGCCCTGATAAGTATGGGCAGTGACGGGCGGGAGGAGCAAACCCTGATCACCGATCAGGATTACCTGATTGTGTACGGCGATGGGGGAGGGGAGGCGGCTGACGTCTTTTTTCATGATTTTGCCGCCCTGCTGGTGGACCGGCTCGAAGAGGCCGGATTCAAGAAATGCACCGGTGACATCATGCCCACCAATCCGACCTGGCGTGGCGCCTATACCCAATGGCGCAAACGCTTGCTTGCCATTGTCAGGTACGAGTTTGAGGATTACGCCAAGAATATGATGGATCTGATCGTCCTCTCCGACGCCCGCTACGTGGCGGGCGACCCGAAACTGGCCGAAAGGCTGATAACCTTGATCAGGGATATGGAGAAGGACTATTTCCAGGTGCTGTGGGGTATGGCCAAGGCAGCCACCGAGATGCGGCTGTCCCTCGGCTTCATGAAGCGCCTCTGGACGGAAAGCAGCGGCGAGCACAAGGGTGAGTTCAACCTGAAACTTCTGGCGTGGGCACCGTTGGTGATGAATGTCCGCATCCTTGCCATCAATCAGGGCATACCTGCCACAAGTACGGTGGAGCGCATTGCTCTTCTGGAAAAGGAGGGGAGTTTTTCGGCCCTGGTTTCCCGCGAATTGCAGGAGGCCTATCATATCCTCACCAAACACCGAATTTTGCTGCAAATCAAGGTAATCAAGGGTGTTCAGAACGATTCATACCACCTCAACCCCTATCAGCTCCCCGCCGAGGAGTGCGAGCGGATCCGGCATGCCATCATCAGGATTGAGGAGTTGCAGAAAATCATCCACACCAACTTTTCCATCGTGTAACGGTGCTTGACAGGCGCGGCTATTTCTGGTATTCAATGTGCCGTTATGGGCGCTTAGCTCAGCGGGAGAGCACTGCCTTCACACGGCAGGGGCCACTGGTTCAATCCCAGTAGCGCCCACCATAAAAGACCACGGGGCTGGCGTTTAACGCTGGCCCTTTTTGGTTTCTACAAAGAATGAAGAGGGGGAATGAGTGACATGAAACGGACAATCTTTGCGGTACTAGTCATCCTGTTCTCTTCAACGCCGGCCTTTTCGGGAATAGCAACATGGACCGGAAAACAGATTCCAGTCCCCGCATCGACCGGTTATACGGTAAAGTGCGAGTATGCGGCGGGTCCTGCAAGATTCTGGCGGCTGACAAATGGAGCTTGTGCCCCTCAGGTTCAATCGACAAGTGGCGTCGTTCCACAAACCACCACCAACAAACAAGGTCAGCGTACTCCGGCGCGAAAGGCTTTCCCCTGATCCTGGCATGGGCTTCACTAGTCCGTACTGCGGGCATAAGGGCGTCTTGCCGTTGGCTCTGGTTACCACCGCTTCTTGGAGCGCAGGATCATGACCAGGAGGTAAGCCGCGATCGCCGTGTTCACCACGAGAACCGTGACCTTGGGCCAGGTTGCCCCCCGCATGACTTCGTACAATTCAATGGGGATATACATACCGCCCGTCAAGAGACCGAACCATTCCGCCCATTGCCGCTGCATCCAGAGACCGAACGCCTCAATGATGCGGATGGCGGCGTAAAGCAGTGCGCCACAGGCAATCGCCCATAATTGGATATCGGTGACACGGCTGGCCGCGTCGAGAAAGATTAACGGATAGTGGCTGGCGGGATTGAGATTGATGTGCCGGATTAACTGGGCTGCCGCATGGTGTACATCCTTGTGGATCAAGGACATGACCCCGAAGCCGGTCAGCAGGACCAGGACACCTTTTGCCCCTTCGAAGAGTGCGACAATGCGGAGCCCGCCTGCCGGATGGTGTGTTCGTTTGGCGGCATGTTTATGTCTGGTCTGTCTGGAACTCATATGCTCTCGTTCCACATTCTCTCTCTACAGGGTGGAGAGCCCGGTAGAGGATTTGAAATTTTGAAATGCAAACGATTCCGTGGACCAGATTTGCTGGATAGAGCTTAGTTCGATATTTTCCCGGATAGTTGTCCGGTCATAGGTCCTTGTGACGCCGCAACAGGTTGCCCGTTCCCATTCGCTTGCAGAAGTAACACCCCATTTGTGCTTGAAATCTTCAAAAGTCAGTTGCCCGCCAAAATTCATTTCGCTTACATCGACTGCCGTGGCATTACCCCGTTGATCCACATGGACTTTCTCAACATACGCAACATGCCAATAGGTACCGAGGTCAAATATGGCGACATCGCCTTTCTCGACATCTTTGGTTTCCTTGTTCTTGAGAGATTTGATTGCCGTGACATCTTTCGGGATCGGGAAAATAGGTATCTTGGACTTGACATAGTCAACGCAATAGCCGCCTCTTCTCACCCAGTCCTCGCAATTGCAATCCGCAAAACAATTGGTGCTTACAAGCATGCACAAGGTGAACAATGCTGTTTCAAGGACTCGCTTCAACATGATGTAGGGGTACAGCTCCTTTAGCAGGTCGTTGAATTTTAGCCCAATTTGATGCCTATTTGAGCTACCAATCGTTTTTTTGCAGTTGTTACGTTGCTCGCGGTTGTTTGATTCCTGTTTTTATGCTCTTTCTCAGCTCGATTTTCTGATATCTGCCGGCCTCTGGGGGGCAATTC
>JAATGX010000244.1 GCA_015688915.1 Desulfuromonadales bacterium | reverse complement strand
TCTCCATCTTCGGCGACCATTCCGACGTCATGTCCTGCCGCTCCACCGGCTGGGCCTTTCTCTGCTCCAACAACGTCCAGGAGGTCATGGACTTCGCCCTGATCTCACAATCATCCACCCTGCGCAGCCGCATCCCCTTCCTGCACTACTTCGACGGTTTCCGCACCTCCCACGAGGTACAGAAGGTGACCGAGCTGACGTTCGACGAGATGGCGGCAATGATCGACGACAAGCTGGTCGCCGAACACAAGGCCCGGGGTCTGAACCCGGACAAGCCGGTCATGCGCGGTACGGCCCAGAACCCGGACGTCTATTTCCAGGGGCGCGAGACCGTCAACCCCTACTACCCGGCCTGCGAGAAAATCGTGCAGGAGGAGATGGACAAGTTCGGCAAGCTGACCGGCCGCAAGTACAAGCTGGTGGACTATGTGGGCGCCAAGGATGCCGAGCGCGTCGTGGTGGTGATGGGTTCCGGCGCCGACGTGGTCCAGGATACGGTTGAAAACCTGGTGAAAAAAGGGGAGAAGGTCGGCGTGGTCAAGATCCGCCTCTATCGCCCCTTCCCGCTGGACGCCTTCATCAAGGCCCTGCCCAAGACGGTCAGGAAGATCGCCGTGCTGGACCGCACCAAGGAGCCGGGCGCCCTGGGCGAGCCGATCTACCTGGATGTGCGTACCGCCATCGGCGAGGCCATGGAGCAGAAGAAATTCTCCTTCAAGGGGTATCCGGTCATCGTGGGCGGCCGTTACGGCCTTGGCTCCAAGGAGTTCAATCCGGCCATGGCCAAGGCGGTCTTCGACAACCTCAAGGCCGCCAAGCCGAAGAGCAAGTTCGTGGTCGGCATCGAGGAGGACGTCACCGGGTGTAGCCTGCAGGTGGACTACTCCTATAAGAACCCCATGGACGGCGTGTACGAGGCCATGTTCTTCGGCCTCGGTTCCGACGGCACGGTCGGCGCCAACAAGAATTCCATCAAGATCATCGGCGAGGAGACCAGCAACAACGCCCAGGCCTACTTCGTGTACGACTCCAAGAAGGCCGGCTCCATGACCACCTCGCATCTGCGCTTCGGCAAGAAATACATCCGCGCCCCCTACCTGGTGCAGGAGGCCGACTTCGTGGCCTGCCACAACTTCTCCTTCCTGGAGAAATACGACATGCTGGCCCGTGCCAAAACCGGCGCGACCTTCCTGTTGAACGCCCCCTTCGGTCCGGCCGAGGTATGGGACACCATGCCCAAGGAGGTCCAGCAGCAGATCATCGCCAAGAAGCTCAAGTTCTACGTGATCGACGGCGTCAAGCTGGGCAACGAGATCGGCCTCGGACCCCGCATCAACGTGATCATGCAGACCGCCTTCTTCAAAATATCCAACATCATTCCGCTCAAGGACGCCGTTTCCTCCATCAAGACCGCCATCAAGAAGTCCTA
Source organism: Desulfuromonadales bacterium (assembly GCA_015688915.1). GTDB lineage: Bacteria > Desulfobacterota > Desulfuromonadia > Geobacterales > Pseudopelobacteraceae > JACPFJ01. The sequence continues at coordinate 7,858 of JAATGX010000244.1, read as the reverse complement.
CGGCAAGGCGGGTGAGGCGGTGCTGGAGATGAACTACAAGGCCGTGGAGGCCGGTCTGAACAACTTCTACGAGGTCAAGGTTCCGGCAAAGGCCACCAGCAAGCTCAAGATGGCCGCCGCTGTTTCCAGCAAGGCGCCGAAATTCGTGAAAGACGTCACAGGCCCGATCGTGGCCGGCCTGGGCGACAACCTGCCGGTCTCCAAAATGCCGGCCGACGGTACCTTCCCCACCGCCACCAGCCAGTACGAGAAGCGCAATATCGCCACCGAGATCCCGGTGTGGGACGCAGGGATCTGCATCCAGTGCGGCATCTGCTCCTTTGTCTGCCCCCATGCCTCGGTCCGCACCAAGGCCTATGACGGCAAGCTGCTGAAGGGCGCGCCCGCGACCTTCAAGTCCACCGACTGCAAGATCCCGGAAATGGCCGGCAAGAAGTACACCGTCCAGATCGCTCCGGAGGACTGTACCGGCTGTGGCGCCTGCTCCCACAATTGCCCCGGCAGGGACAAGACCACTGCCGGCCACAAGGCGCTGGACATGCATTTCCAGCCGCCGTTGCGCGCGCCCGAAGCGGAGAACTTCGAATTCTTCCTCGGCCTGCCGGACGTGGACGCCACCCAGGTGAAGCTGGACGTCCTGCGCAGCAACCAGTTGATCCGCCCGCTGTTCGAGTTCTCCGGCGCCTGTGCCGGCTGCGGCGAAACGCCGTACCTGAAATTGCTGACCCAACTGTTCGGCGACCGCATGCTGGTTGCCAATGCCACCGGCTGCTCTTCCATCTACGGCGGCAACCTCCCCACCACTCCCTATGCCCAGCGCACCGACGGCCGCGGACCGGCCTGGTCCAACTCGCTGTTCGAGGACAACGCCGAGTTCGGTTTCGGCATGCGCCTGACCGTTGACCAGTTCGCGAAATCGGCCCTGGAGTACGTGGCGGAGCTGGCCGGTAACAAGGCCTTCAGCGCCAGCGCCAAGCTGTTCAAGGAGATCGCCGGCGCCGACCAGACCACCCAGACCGGTATCGAGGCGCAGCGTGGGCGTGTCGAGAAGTTGAAAGCGGCCCTTAAAACGAGCAAGGACAAGACCGCCAAGCTGCTGGTCCCGATTGCCGATTACCTGGTCAAGAAGTCGGTCTGGTGCATCGGCGGCGACGGTTGGGCCTACGACATCGGTTTCGGCGGCCTGGATCACGTCATCGCCTCGGGCAAGAACATCAACCTGCTGGTGCTCGACACCGAGGTCTATTCCAACACCGGCGGCCAGGCATCCAAGTCCACCCCGCTGGGCGCCGTGGCCCAGTTCGCCGCCGGCGGCAAGCCGGTCTCCAAGAAGGACCTGGGCATGATCGCCATGTCCTATGGTTCGGTTTACGTGGCCAACGTCTCCCTGGCCAACCCGGGCCAGTGCGTCAAGGCCATGCTGGAGGCCGAGGCATTCGACGGTCCTTCGCTGATCATCGCCTACTCGCACTGCATTGCCCACGGCATCAACATGACCGAAGGGGTTGATGCCCAGAAAAAGGCCGTCCAGTCCGGCTACTGGCCGCTGTACCGCTACAATCCGGCCCTGGCCGCCGAATGCAAGAACCCGCTGCAACTGGACAGCAAGGCGGCAACCATTGATTTCCTGGAGTATGCCAACAACGAGAACCGCTATCGCATGCTCAAGAAGGCCAATCCCAAGGCCGCCGAGGCCTTGATGCAAAAGGCCTCCGAATGGGCCAGAACCCACCTGGCCTACTACCAGAAGCTGGCGGCCCTCAATTTTGAGGATACCTGCAAAAAATAGGTACGTGCCTGCCTGAGGTGAAATGCTACACTAGAGCCCCGCGGCGGACCGCGGGGCTTTTTTCATGGGAGGAGGATGGAATGCAGCGGAAGATCATCATCGCCGGGTGCGGCTACATCGGCAGACGTGTGGCCCGGCTCTGGCGAGAACGGGGAGCGGAGGTCGCCTGCCTGGTGCGAACACCGGAAAAGGCGGAGGTCCTGGCGGCGGAAGGATATGCGGCACAGGTGACGTCATTGGACGCCCCGGGAACCGTCACCCTGCCGGGCCTGGCCGGCGACATTCTTTATTATCTGGTTCCTCCGCCGGGCGGGGGCATCGCCGACACCCGCGCCCGCAACTTCATCGCCACGATGGCCCAGGCGGCCCCGCCCGGTAAAATCATCTACATGAGCACCACCTCGGTCTACAGCGAGACACGGGGAGGTGTGGTCACCGAGGAATCGGAAACCGCCCCGGCTTCCGCCATGGGGAAGCGCCGACTGGACGCGGAGCGCTGTTTCCTGGAATATGGGCGGCAGGTGGGTGTTCCGGTCGTCATCCTGCGTGTAAGCGGCATTTATGGCCCGGGTCGGCTGCCGCTGATGCAGATCAACCAGGGGCAGCCGCTGCTCAGGGAGGAGGAGGCCGGGCCCGGCAACCGGATCCATGCCGACGACCTGGCCGCCATCTGTCTGGCGGCGTCGGAAAGGGGGGCGGATGGCGAGATATTCAATGTCAGCGATGGGCATCCCAGCAGCATGACCGCCTACTTCAACGCCGTTGCCGATGTTTCGGGGCTGCCCCGCCAGCCGCAGGTGACCCTGGAGGAGGCACGCCGGCTCATGTCGCCGCTGATGTTCTCCTATGCCAGCGAATCGCGGGTGGTGGACAATTCCCGGATGCTGGGACGGTTGGGGATCACGCTCCTCTACCCGGGCATTGCCGAGGGGCTCGCGGCGGCTCGGACAGTATCGTGAGCGTGGCAAAGACGAGGCAACAGCTCAAGGAGATCTTCACCCGCCTGCTCGACTGCCACGGCCCGCTCAACTGGTGGCCGGCCGAGACTCCGTTCGAGGTATGCGTGGGCGCCATCCTGACCCAGAATACGGCCTGGACCAACGTGGAACGGGCCATTGCCGCCCTCAAGGCCGCCGATCTCCTCTCACCCCAAGGTCTGCGGGATTGCGAGACGCACCGGCTGGCGGAACTGATCCGGCCGGCCGGATATTACAACGTCAAGAGCAGGCGGCTGAAGGATTTTGTGGAATGGCTGTTCGTTCATCATGGAGGCTCCCTGGAGCGGATGTTCGCCGGAGAGTGGCGGGAGTTGAGGACGGATCTGCTCGCGGTGCGGGGTATCGGCCCCGAAACCGGCGATTCTATCCTGCTCTATGCCGGGCAAAAGCCGACCTTCGTGGTGGATGCCTATACCCGGCGTCTGTTCCACCGCCTGGGGCTGCTCCCCGAAAAGAGCGGCTACGACGAAACCCGCGGCCTGTTCATGGACAACCTGCCGCCTGATGTATCCCTGTTCAACGAGTACCACGCCCTGATCGTGGAGCAGTGCAAACGATTCTGCCGGACGCGGCCGCGCTGCCACGGTTGCCCGCTTGGCGAACGCTGTTGCTGCAATCATCCTTGACCGCAATGGTAAAGATTTAGAATAATCTTATGTAATGCCAATTGGTTACAATTTATTATACTTGCCGATATGCCACATGTCTGGTAGACTGAAGACAAATAACGAAAATGATTGCGAGGGTCGTCACTGACCCTCATTTGCCCTGGTGACTGTCCCTCCTAGTTACCAGGGTGTTTTTTTCTTGTCCACGGCGCGGTTGACCTTACATCGGGGTTATGGTTTAATCGCACCGTGGAAAGGGATGCCTACATCGCTCTTGGCTCCAATCTGGGGGATCGGGAGTTGAACCTGCTGCGTGCAGTGGGAGAGATCGGCAAGCTTCCGTCCGGGCGGGTCACCGGCTTGTCGCCGTTCTACGAGACATCCCCGGTGGGGGTCAGCGACCAGCCGTCGTTTTATAACGCGGCCCTGCGGCTCAGCACGGCGATGTCTCCCCATGAGCTGCTTGCACGTCTCCAGCAGATCGAGAGCGCTGTTTTCCGCCGGACGAGGACTGTCCGCTGGGGACCGCGCAGCATTGATCTCGACCTGCTGCTCTACGGCAACGAGGTGATTGACGATGAGGCATTGACCGTCCCCCATCCGCGTATGGCCGAGCGGCGCTTCGTGCTTCAGCCGCTGTGCGACATCGCCCCGGACATTGTCCACCCCGTGCTGGGACTATCCATGGCGGACCTGCTGGCCGGGCTGCGGTCCGACGAGAGCGTACTGAAAATCTGACCAAAGAGGGACATGACGTGATCAGACTGCTTGTCTGGCTGCTGCTTATTTACATCGGTTACCGCACCATCAAGGCCATGGTCGGCCCCAGGGAAAACCGCCCTGGCGTCAACAACGAGCGGTCTGAGGCCGAAGTCACCCACCGCGACCCGGTCTGCGGGGTCTACGTATCCGAGGGAGACGCCGTGGTGGGGCGGCTCGACGGCCACCGCCACTATTTCTGCTCCATGGAATGCCTGGCAAAATTCCGCGAACAGCTTGAACAGAAACCATCATAAACGGAGGAATAGAGGAAGTTCTTTATCGACACGGCGGACGTGAAAGAGATCCGCGAGGCACATGACCTGGGACTGGTTGACGGCGTCACCACCAACCCCTCCCTGATCGCCAAATCGGGCCGCAAATTCAAGGATGTCATCAAGGAGATCGTCTCCATCGTGGACGGCCCGATCTCGGCCGAGGTGATCTCCCTGGACGCACCGGGCATGATCAAGGAGGCCAAGGAACTGGTCAAGATCCATAAGAACATCGTGGTCAAGGTGCCCATGACCGCCGAGGGGCTCAAGGCCACCCATGCGCTCACCGCAAAGGGGATCAAGACCAACGTGACCCTGGTTTTCACCGCCATGCAGGCGCTTCTGGCGGCCAAGGCCGGCGCCACCTACGTCTCTCCCTTTGTCGGCCGGCTGGACGACATCTCCCAGGACGGCATGGGGATCATCGAGGATATCCGCACCATCTTCGACAACTACGGTTACACCACCGAGATCATCGTGGCCAGCGTGCGCAATCCGATCCACGTGCTCAACTCGGCCCTGATCGGTGCCGACATCGCCACCATTCCCTATTCGGTCATGATCCAGCTCGCCAAGCATCCCCTGACCGATGCCGGGATCAAGAAGTTCCTGGCGGACTGGGAAAGCGTGCCGAAGTAATCCGTTGCGGTGTCGGGTTAAAAAAGAAGCTTCATTCGCCGTTAATGCTCGCTTGGGGAGAAATTACCGTGCCCACGGTCTTGAGGTTTGGTTCATACCGGTTCCATTTTTATTCGGATGAATACCTTGAGCCGCCCCATGTACATATCGAAACAGCGGATGGTGAGTGCAAATTCTGGCTTGATCCGGTCAGGCTGGCACGGAACAAGGGTGTTCCACCACTGGAAGTGAGACACTTGGAAAAGCTGGTTTTTGAACATCAGGTGTTCCTTGAGGAGAAATTCCATGAATTCCACAAAAGGTGACGAACCGGTCGAGCCTGCCGCCATACGCGCATGGGCGGAAAAGCGGATGGTGTTTGTTGAGTTGACCGACGGCAGGATCATCGGTTTCCCCGCGGAGCGCTTCAGGATTCTCTCAAAGGCTACGGACGAGCAGCTACAGGAAGTGACTATCCGTCTCAATGGATATGCCTTGCGATGGGAGTCGCTCGACGAAGACATTACCGTGGCGGGTATCGTGGCGGGGCATTTCCAGTTGTCCGGCTACGACCTGGCGGCATAATTTACTCCCCAACCGGGCATCCCTGCCGATCTTTGCCGTTTGCCGGCAGGTTATCCACTACATACACACCATCGGAGAATACGTGAAGCCCCCTCCTGAACAACTCTCCATCCTCTTCTCGGCCGCCGAGGCCGCCCCCTTTGCCAAGGAGGGGGGCTTGGGCGATGTGGTCGGCTCTCTGCCCAAATACCTGGCCCGCATGGGACACGACGTGCGGGTGGTCATCCCGCGCTATTGGTCGGTGGATTGCGAGAAGTACGGTCTGCGGCTGCTTCCCGGCACCCTGGTGGTGCCCATGGGGATCATCGGCGAGATGTACTGCGGCGTCCATGAGGGGCGCCTGCCGGGAAGCGACGTGCCGATCTACTTCCTGGAGCACGAGCAGTTCTACGGCCGCGCCGGGCTGTACCAGCAGGGGGGGCAGGGGTACCTGGACAACGACAACCGCTTCGTCTTCCTTTCCAAGGCATCCCTGGAGTTGTGCAAGATGCTCGACTGGCGGCCGGATGTGGTCCACGCCCACGACTGGCACACCGGTGTCATCCCGTTGCTCCTGAACAGTTCCTACCTGCACGACCGTTACGTGGGCGATGCCGCAACGCTCCTCACCATCCACAACATGCAGCACCAGGGGAGTTTCTATCCCGGCCTGATGGAGGTGCTGGGCATCGGCTGGAAGCACTTCAACTTCCTGGAGTTGGAGAAGGACGATCAGGTCAATCTGCTGAAGGCGGGGCTCTACCACGCCACCCTGCTCAATACGGTCAGCAAGGGGTATGCCCACGAGATCCAGACCCCGGAATACGGCTGGGGTCTGGAAGGGGTGGTCAGGGACAGGGCCGCCGACCTGTACGGCATCCTGAACGGCGTGGATTACGAGGAGTGGAATCCGGCCACCGATCCCTTCATCGCGACAACCTACACGGCCCGAACGGTGAAAAAAGGGAAGGCGGCCTGCAAGCGCGATCTCCAGGCAGTCTTTGGCCTGCCGCAGCGGGACGACGCGCCGTTGTTCGGCGTGGTCTCCCGCATGGTGCAACAGAAGGGGACCGACCTGATCGCCGAGGCCAGTCACCGCATCCTGGAGATGGACGTGCAGTTCGTCATGATCGGCAACGGCGAGCCATGGGCCCATTTCTACTTCGGCGACATCGCCGCCCTCCATCCGGAGAAATTCGCCTGCCACATCGGCTACAGCGAGGAGTTGGCCCACAAGGTGGAGGCGGGCGCGGACTTTTTCGTCATGCCCTCGGCCTTCGAGCCGTGCGGCCTCAACCAGATGTACTCCCTGGCCTATGGCACGCCACCCATCGTGCGGGCCACCGGCGGGCTGGACGACAGCGTGGAGAACTTCAACGAGGCCATGCTGACCGGGACCGGCTTCAAGTTCTGGCACCACAATGCCGCGGCCCTGTTCGACACCATCGGCTGGGCGGCCTGGACCTTTTTCAACAATCCCGAGGGGCTGGCGGCCCTGCGGAAGAACGGCATGAAGCAGCGCTTCACCTGGGAAGAGGCGGCCCGGAAATACGACGAACTCTACCACCTGGCCGTCCGCCGGCGGCGGGGGGCGGAGTACTACCGCAACCGGTTCGGCGCTTGATGAACGTAATGCCGATTCAATGAAAAAAGCCCGTTTTCACGGGCTTTCCAGTTTCCTGCACCGACCGGGGAGCAAGCGCTCATCGCGTTCCCACGCCTCACTTCCACATATTCTCATCCACCTTTTCGAAGACCGCCGTAGCGGCCTCAAACTCGGCTGCGTCCCGTGCGCTCCAAGTGCCGGCCAGATGGTCCAGATCATCATAGACGGCATTCTCGGCTCGCTTCAACAAGTTCATGGCTTCCAGATCATTCCTTTTGAAGGCTGTATAAAAATTGGTATCAATGATGATCCGCTTCATTCGTCCACCTTGAACGAGATGATATCAATTTACGAAGTCATTATGCTTTCATGTTATGAAACTGTCAAACGGAAATCCCTTTTTCGCCGCATCTCGAAGGTTGAAATGCCTGCCTTTGCTCAGCCGCGATCTATTGTCCCCATTTTCGCCACCGCCATGATCTTGATATTGTCGTATACTGATAAGAAGAACGTTCCCGTTCTCCCACGATATCGGTGGCGGGAAAAACGGGGAACTGCACGTTTAAGGGGGCCTGTATGAAAAAGGTTATGCGCATAGTCCTCGCACTGCTGGTTGTGATCATGGCAAGCAGCCTGCCTGC
>JAATGX010000308.1 GCA_015688915.1 Desulfuromonadales bacterium | reverse complement strand
TGTGCCGAAGCAGCATGCGGACTTTTCGTATTCAAAGCCCAATTGCGCGAGTTCCACCCTCCCTTTTCCTCTGGGAGTTCTGTGGCAAAGATCATGGCAGGTATTCTGGCTCGCGATTCACCCTCCGGGCGTCTTCCCGGTCTTTCGACCAGTGACATCAATGCCCATCGTCCTCGCTTACAGCGGCGGGTCCGCGGAGGAGTTTCACCTCGCTTCCCTATCAAGCCCTTACGGGCACCGTGATCCGATATTCAATTGTCAGGCGACGGATCCTCTATACCACGATATTACGTGCCAACAAACCTTTTTTTACTGACTCTCCCTGCCACCACGGTTGTGGGACCTCCCGGTCAGGCCATATTTCGTGCCGTTGGCTACAGGCTTGCCGCGACAAGGACCTTCCCCGTAGCCCTGAGCAGCATTTTGCCCGCAGCGTCGCAGACGCTCCCCGCCAGGGAGACGATTTCCCCGTTCAACTTTTCCTTCCACACCACCTCGGTGACCTCCCAACGAAAACTCAGGGCGTCTCCGGGCAGCGCCGGAGCCATGAACGAAATCGAAAATTCCAGGCCGACCATGGTCGTTCCCCGGGAAAAGTGGTTCGCCGCCTGGGCAATGAGGATCGAGGCATAGTGCGGCCCACAGGTGATGATCCCGCCGAAACGGGAGGCATTGGCCAGTGCCCGGTCAAGGTGCAGGGGGTTATGGTCGCCCACGGCGCGGGCAAAGGCCATGACCTCCTCTTCACTGAGGGTTTGGGTATGTTCGATGCGTTCTCCGATGTGGGCGTACATGGTGCTGCTCCTTTACCCGAGGCGCGTCAGTATCATCCTGAGGGGCACTTCGATGGGAATGGATGTGAAAAAAGTGACAGGTGTGGTCATCAGTAGTAAACCTTGTCTTCAACGCGAAACTCGCGCAATGCTTCCGAGACCCTGCCTTCCCGCAGTGACGAGATCAATTCCTTCCACTGCTCATCGGTCCATTCATGCACCCGTTTCCACGCGGAAAAACTGGTGGCGCGGCTGTAGCTTTTCGCGTTGCCGTTCTGGTATGCATAGGCAAAGGCCCGGTACCGGCAGGCGCCGTTGCATCCGGTTCTTGTCACCTTGATCCGGTCATCACCGTTGTCACAGCCCATCGCCTTGACCAACTCCCTCACGCTCCCGGCCAGGTCGCCGGGATGGCAGCTTCTGCATCGCTCGCCGGCGCAGATGAAGATCTGGGCGGCCGCGAACAAAATCGGTTTCTCGGGATCGCCTGTTTCAGGCTTGCAGGAAAACCCTGCGGCCACATCCGAACCCATGGGATTTTTCCTGGGCATCTATGGCGCCCCGCCGGGCGTGGTGCGCCTCAGGAGGTAGGTATCCATGATCCACCCCTTCTCGGCCTTCCTGGCCTTCCGGATCTGCTCGATATCCGTCAGAAGCTCTTTCAGTTTCCCGGAAACAAGCACCTCGTCTTCAGTACCCAGGTAGGCGCCCCAATAGATATCAATGTCCTCGGGCACGGAACGGAGATCCATATCGGCGTCGAGAAAGACAACCACATTGTCCACATTGTTCGGGAACCCCTCGGCCAACTGGCGGCCGGTGGTGATCTGTATCGCCTCGCCGATCCGGTTCAGCGCGATCCGGTGCCGCGCCGCCAGGGCTTGCATGCTGCTGATGCCGGGAATGACTTCGTACTCGAACACCACTGGCCCTTCGGCGAGGATACGCTCCAGAATAGGCAGCGTGCCATCGTACAGCGATGGGTCGCCCCAGACAAGGAATGCCCCGCATTCGCCCTCCTTCATCTCATCGCTGATCAGCGACCGGTAGAGTGCCCCCCTTTTGTCGCGCCAGGCATCCACATCCGTCCTATAGGACGGGTCCGACGCGGCGCGGACCGGATCGGGCACTTCGACCCATCGGTACGCCGGGTCCTTGATGAAACGTTCGCAAATCTCTTTGCGGATGCGGGCCAGATCGCCTTTTTCCCACCCCTTGTCGATGATGAAGAAGACATCGACCTGGTTGAGCGCGTTGACGGCCTGGATCGTGACGTAATCGGGATTACCCGCTCCGATCCCGATCACGAAGACCTTTTTCGTTGTTCGGATTTTTCCGGCCATTACTGATCTCCCTATAACCCCTATGACATGCCGGTTGTTGTTGGGTTCTCGTCCTTCATCGCGTGTCCCGGTTTTCCCGGCACTACGTCCGCCGCCGGAATCCTCAGCCGATCAGGCCGACCACCAGGGCAAACCCCAGCATGAACAGCCAGGGGATCGGGGCCGACGCGGCGCCGGAGGCCGGTTGACCACTCTCCTTCATCTCGAATCCTTTCACCTGTTCACCTTTGCCGCTGCCATCGGGAGCCTTACCGCTCGTCCCCAGCATGGATGACTGCTGCGTCGCTCGTTGCACAGTCACTTGCCGGGCTTGACTGCCGCTTTTACCTGCATCGGGCTGTTTCATGTTCTGCACGCTCAACTCTTCCCCCCATGTCGCTACCATGCGCTGCATGGACTCAATCCGTCCCCCTTCCAGTAGAAAGGGGTCAAGGGTGGTGCGGAACCGGTGGGGCACTCCGCTTCGCCGCAGCAGCTCCGCGCTCGCTCGGGCCTCCTCACCGCTGCCGGGGATAGCGGTGATCCGTTCATATTCTTCGAACGGGGCCTTGAGATCCATGCCGATCCAGTCCAGGTGGGGCAACAGCTCCAGGAGCCGTTGCGGGAACGGGCCGGCCGTGTGCAGCCCCGCCTTGAAGCCCAGCTCCCGCACGGCCAGGACCGCCGCCGGGAGACCCGCCTGCATGGTCGGCTCGCCGCCGCTGAACACCACGCCGTCCAGCAGACCGCGCCGGTGGCAAAGGAACTCCAGAACCTCCGCCCATGGAACGGCACCCTGCCCGTCAGCCGCCAGCAGGTGCGGGTTGTGGCAGTAGGGGCAGCGCCAGGGGCACCCCTGGCAGAAGATCACCGCCGCCAGCTCGCCCGGATAATCGATGGTGGTAAAGGGGGTGACGCCGCCTATGTTCAGCATGCCCCGGAAGCGGGCGCTTCCCGGAAGAAACGGCGCTGGCAATGCTCGGCCTTTTTGCCGATGTTGAAGGATTCCACCGGCCGGTGGTACCCCATGACCCTGGCCCAGACCTCGCAGGGCTGGCGTTTCAATTGATGAAGCTGCATCTCCTGGTGTGCCGCATTGTTTTCAGACATGATGCCGTTCTCCTTTCGTTTGGTAATAGTCGCGCACCAACTCCTCGTCGCAAACAGGGCAGTACCGGTGCTCTCCCGGCAGGTAGCCATGTTTGGGGCAGATGGAAAAGGTCGGGGTGATGGTCAGGTAGGGGATGCGGTAGTTTTCCAGTACCCGACGCACCAGGTTGCGGCAGGCCGTGGCGCTGGAGACCGGTTCCCCCAGGTAGAGGTGGAAGACCGTGCCGCCGGTGTATTTGCGCTGCAACTGCTGCTGAAGATCCAGGGCCTCGAAGGGATCGTCGCTGTAGCCCACCGGCAGTTGGGACGAGTTGGTGTAGAACGGCGCCTCGGGAGTTCCGGCCTGGAGTATCTCCGGATGGCGTTTTTTATCCTCCCTGGCGAAACGATAGGTGGTCCCTTCGGCCGGTGTGGCCTCCAGGTTGTACATGTGGCCGGTCTCCTCCTGGAAGGCCAGCATGCGGCCGCGGATGTGGTCCAGGAAACCGAGAGCCAGATCATACCCATCCGCGGTGGTGATGTCGTGCCCATCCGCGGTGAAGTTGCGGATCATCTCGTTGACGCCGTTGACGCCGATGGTGGAGAAGTGGTTGCGCAGGGTGCCCAGGTAACGCCTGGTGTAGGGGAACAGGCCGCTGTCCATGTGGCGCTGGATTACCTTGCGCTTGATCTCCAGGCTGGTCCGCGCCAGGTCCAGCAGCCGGTCCAGGTCCCGGTACAGGGCTGCTTCATCCCTCCGGTGCAGATGGCCGAGCCGGGCGCAGTTGACGGTCACCACCCCGATGGAGCCGGTCTGCTCGGCAGAACCGAACAGGCCGTTGCCCCGCTTGAGCAGCTCCCGCAGGTCCAGTTGCAGGCGGCAGCACATGGAGCGGACCATCTTGGGGCTCAACTCCGAATTGATGAAGTTCTGGAAGTAGGGGAGCCCGTATTTGGCAGTCATTTCGAACAGCAGTTCCGCGTTGGGGCTTTCCCAAGGGAAATCCGGGGTGATGTTGTAGGTGGGGATCGGGAAGGTGAAGACCCGCCCCTTTTCGTCGCCCGTGGTCATGACCTCGATGTAGACCCGGTTGATCAGGTCCATCTCCTCCTGTAGGTCGCCGTAGGTGAAGGGCATCTCCCGGCCGCCGATCACCGGAACCTGCTCCTTCAGGTCCTCAGGGCAGGTCCAGTCGAAGGTCAGGTTGGTGAAGGGGGTCTGGGTGCCCCAGCGGGAGGGGACGTTCAGGTTGAAGACCAGTTCCTGGATCTGCTGCTTCACGTCGTCGTAGGAGAGCCGGTCCTTGCGGATGAAGGGCGCCATGTAGGTGTCGAAGGAGCTGAAGGCCTGGGCCCCGGCCCATTCGTTCTGGAGCGTGCCGAGGAAGTTGACGATCTGCCCCACGGCGCTGGACAGGTGACGGGGCGGACCGGCCTCCACCTTGCCCGGCACGCCGTTGAACCCCTCGGTGAGCAACGTGCGCAACGACCAGCCGGCGCAGTAGCCCGAGAGCATGTCCAGGTCGTGGATGTGGAAGCTGCCGTCCCGGTGGGCCTCCCCCACTTCGGGCGGGTAGACGTGGTTGAGCCAGTAGTTGGCAATCACCTTGCCCGAGACGTTCAGGATCAGCCCTCCCAGTGAATACCCCTGGTTGGCGTTGGCATTGACCCGCCAGTCTGACCGTTCCAGGTATTCGTTCACCGAGGCGGCCACGTCCACCACGGTCTTCTTGTCCTGGCGCAGCTTGTGGCGCTGCTCCCGGTAGACGATGTAGGCGCGCAGGGTGGTGAAGTGATTGGCGGAGATCAGGGTCTGCTCGACCACATCCTGGATCTGCTCGACGTGGGGAGATTGGTGGGGAAAGCGGTGACGGAGCACCTTGATGACCTGCCGGGTCAGCAGTCCCGCCTCTTCCTCGTCGAATTCGCCGGTGGCCCGGCCGGCGCGAAGGATTGCCGATTCGATCCGGGTCTCATCGAAAGGGACCGGGTTGCCGTCACGTCTGACGGCCCGCACGGGGAGCGCCGGAATGGTGGATAACAACGAGGTGTGTGCAACTTCTGCCATGAGCGGGCTCCTTTTCTCGAAACGTGCATACGGGTGGAAAAGGAGCCTGGCCGCTCAAACAGGGGAAAAGGCATAAAAAAAGTCCGCATATGCCGAAGCAGATGCGGACTTTTCGTATTCAAAGCCCTGTAACGCGCGTTCCACTCTCCCTTTACCACGGGGATTCGTTGAGTGCTGAGATCATGGCAGGTCTTCTGGCTCGCGATTCATCCTCCGGGCGCCTTCCCGGTCTTTCGACCAGTGACATCATGCCCATCGTCCTCGCTTACAGCGGCGGGTCCGCGGAGGAGTTTCACCTCGCTTCCCTATCAAGCCCTTGCGGGCATCGTGATCCGGTATTCAATTTTCACAGACATGCAACAACATGTTGCAGCATCCAAGTAGCACGACACCATATCATGTGTCAATGGTTTTTTGGGGCGCTGTCCCGGCCTGTTCAAAGGGCCCGCACCTTGGCGCGTCAACCTGAATTGAGAGTGACGAATATACCACGCCCGGTGTTGAATATTCTTTACAGCGTACCGGTGGTTGAAATCAAAGATACTGCAATATCGGCAGGTTATGATTTGGCATGGCAGATGCTACCAATGAGGCACCATCTCAAACAAACACAACCCCCGAAGCAAAGGAGAAGAAAGCCACATGAAAAAAATAACCATAGTGACAGCAGCAGTTCTGGCCCTTTCCGCCCCCCTGGCATTGTTCGCCGCCGACCACGACCACATGAACATGGGTCGCGGTGATCATTCCATGATGGAGATGGGCGATACGGCGCACCAGGAGGTGATCGACGGCGTCAAGGCGGTCTTCAAGGTCATGAGTATGAAGGAACACATGAAGGCCTCGAACATGGAGATGCCCAAGGGGATGAAGGAGACCCATCACATCATGGTCGAGTTCAAAGATGCCAAGAGCGGCCAGGCTCTGACCGAAGGGGATGTGAAGGTCAAGGTTCTGGGGCCGGACAAGGCCGAACTGGCCAAGGACCTGATGGGGATGCAGGGGCATTTCGGAGCCGACTTCGATCTGTCCAAAAAGGGCACGTACGGCGTCATGTGCAAGTTCCAGTTGAAGGACGGCAAGGTGCGGAGCGCCAAGTTCTGGTACACGGTCAAGTAGCAAATTGACATGAGCAGATATCGTAGTTCGGTTTTTCAAACGGAGAGTCGCCTCTCCAATTTTCCAGAAGGAGGAAAAGGATATGAAGAGATTGGTCTTAGTATTGATGGCAATGGGGCTGTTCGGTGCAATGCCGGTGTTGGCAGCCGAGCATGAGGGCATGAAGATGGATACGCCTGATGGCGCGAGAGAATGTGCTTTACAGGCGGAATCGATCCAGCAGAAGATTAAGCGACTGAATACTGAAATTGCGCAGGGGTCGAAGAAACACAGTGCCGAGGAACTGAAAATACTGAAGAACAAGTTGGAAGAAGCTAATCAGCTCCTCGATCAAATGAACAGACAGTAAATTCTACCAACCGAGGCGGACTCTAAAATCCGCCTCAACATTTTGAAACGAGTCTACAAGTTAATGGCAAGGAAAGCCAGCTAAGCGCCTCGGTAAAAAATATCGAGGACAGTGCTGTCCAACAGCCGTCACCCCCACGCCTTTTGAGTGTTACCGCGATGAGGGATAAAGGGGCCAGGGACATTGAAGACGTGAACGCCTTGCCGCCGGTTGAGTCGTAAGAAAGATGGAGGGTGTGGTGAACAGGCCTGACGACACACGAAAAAAGGCCTTCATACTGGCGGCACTTGTGGGATCAATCGCACTGCTACACTATATAACCCCTACCGAACCTCACAATTATCATGTAATCCATATCGCGCTGCGCAAGCTCTACTTCTTGCCGCCGGTCGTGGCAGCCGCCTGGTTCGGGCTGCGAGGAGCGATAGTCACTACGGCAGCCGTAAGTCTGCTCTTTACGTTTCATGCCATTCTGGATTGGCCGGGCAACTACATGGAGCAGGCCAACCAGATGGGAGAGTTGGCGAGTTTCTGTGTGGTCGGACTTGTATCCGGCACGGTCAACAGCAACTTCATCAGCCCCATGTCGACGCAACTGCGTAAGATGATGGACAGCCCTTCCGCAACATGTCTACCGCACTCAGGGGGGCATGATGGAGGAACTGCTGGCGGCAGAAATGGCGGCATGATGTAATCCGGGAGACCCACAGCATCAACCAGTATCCTGTGACGGCCGTTTACCCTTGTAAACAGCCGTTATTACTGTTTGAACCAGAATATTTCGTTTGACTCACGGCCGGGAACACAGTAGTTTACAGGGGTTACATGTGGAGATCGTGAATGGTACGCGCATACCTGTTTCTTGCTGTGTTCATCCCCCTGACCTTTCTGTTTGCCGCAAGTGCGCTTGTCTGTACGCTGCTGGACGCCAGCGGCAGGAGTTACGCCTTCCATGCCCGCCTGTGGGCGCGCGTTGCCCTGGCCATGGCCGGAGTCGGGGTGACCGTGCGGGGTACGGAACATCTCCCGTTGGGCCCGGTCATCTTCATGAGCAACCACCAGAGCAATTTCGACATCCTGGCGTTGTTGGCCGCCATGCCGCGCCGGATCTACTGGATCGCCAAGAAGGAATTATTCGATATTCCGGTATTCGGACCTTCCATGCGGCGCGGCGGCTACATCCCCCTGGACCGGAGCGACGGCCGCAAGGCATTGAAAAACATGGACAACGCCGCAGGCATCATCAGGGAAGGCAAGAGCGTGGTCATGTTTCCCGAAGGGACCCGATCCAGGGATCTCAACCTGCTCCCCTTCAAGCGGGGCGGGTTCCTGCTGGCGCTTAAAGCCGGTGTCCCCGTGGTGCCGGTGACCATCAACGGCAGCGGCCGGATCAACCCGGCCGGCCGGATCAGGTTATACCGGGGAGACATCACCATTACCCTGCATCCGCCCCTGGCACCGGCCGCGGACCGGCTCAAGGCGGAGGCCGGGACACTGCTGATGGAGCAGGTGCATGGCGTCATCTCTTCGGCACTGGAGCACTGAATGCATGCCGGGATGAAATACATACCGCTGATCGTGGCAGGCCTGGCGGCCGTCTGCTGGGGGTTGCCCGCCGCGCACCGCCTGCGCCCGCCGCTGGACATCGCTGCCGCGCTGGCGGTCCTGGCCGGGGTGGTCGTCACGGTACTGGGCGTCCTGCTGGTCGCTATCCCGCACTTCTTCAGGTGAACCATGGCTGAACGGCTTAAAATAATCGCGATAAACGGGGCGACGATCATCGTCATAAGCCTGCTGCTCTTCTTCGGCGCCACCTGGTGGCGCATGCACACCCAGTTCGGCCTGGGTGAAGAGGCGCGGCTCCGGAACGATTTTGCCGGTTCCGTTGCCGGTTATGAATCAGCCATCCATATGTACATCCCCCGCGACCCCGCCATTGAAAAGGCTGCGCGGCAACTCTGGAGCATCGCCGAGGCCAATGAGCGGCTGGGTGACGTCGACCGCGCCCTCATAGCCTACCGGGCCCTGAGAAGCGCGTTTTACTCGGCAACATGGCTGAAAATCCCCGGTACGGACTGGATCGCCCGCTGCGACAAGAAGATCGCCACCCTGGTTCCGCTCCAGAGGGAGAGATAACGTGGAAATCACAGAATCCAACGCACCGCTTCAGATCATTCCGCTCGGCGGGCTGGGCGAAATCGGGCTCAACATGATGGCCTTCCAGTGCGGCCCCGACATCATCGTCGTGGACTGCGGCCTGATGTTTCCCGAGCCGGACATGCTCGGCATCGACTATGTCATCCCGGATATTTCCTGGTTGCGCGAGCAGAGCGCAAGCGTCCGCGCCATCTGCCTGACCCACGGCCATGAGGACCACATCGGCGCGCTCCCCTTCGTGTTGCAGGAGTTGAACGTACCGATTTACGGTACGGCCCTGACCTTGGGATTCGTCAACGAAAAACTCCGGGAATACAAGCTGGACGACAAGGTCGAACTGGTGGTGGTCAAGCCGCGCGACACGGTGGAGCTCGGCTGTTTCCGGGTGGAATTCCTGCGGGTGGCCCATTCCATCGTGGACGGTTGCGCCCTGGCCATCACCACGCCCGAAGGGGTGGTGATCCACACCGGCGACTTCAAGCTGGACCAGACGCCGGTGGACGGCCAACTGACCGACCTGGCCAGCCTTTCCCGTTATGGCGATGCCGGCGTACTGGCCCTGTTCGCCGACTCCACCAACGTGGAACGGGAGGGCTATACCCTCTCCGAGAAGTACGTGGGCGAGGCCTTCGGCGACATCTTCCCCAAGTGCCGCGGCCGCATCATCGTGGCCGCCTTCTCCAGCAGCATCCACCGGGTGCAGCAGGTGGCGGACGTGGCCATTCGGTGCGGCCGCAAGATCCTGCTCAATGGGCGCTCCATGATCGCCAACGTGCGCATCGCCCGCCAGCTCGGCTACCTGAGCATCCCGGACGATATGTTGATGGACCTGAAAGAGCTGCCCTATCTGCCGCCGGAGCAGGTCTGCATCATCTCCACCGGCAGCCAGGGCGAGCCCATGAGCGCCCTGACCCGCATTGCCATGGACGACCACAAGCAGATCAAGCTGGAACGGGGTGATACCGTCATCCTCTCCTCACGGGTGATCCCCGGCAACGAACGTACCATCTCCGAGTTGATAAACCACCTGTACCGGAGGGGTGCCGAGGTCTTCCACGAGAAGGTTTCCGAGGTGCATGTCTCCGGCCATGCCAGCCAGGAGGAGTTGAAGCTGATGCTCAACCTGGTCCGGCCGCGCTTTTTCATACCGGTGCATGGCGAGTACCGCCATCTGGTCAAGCACATCCAGTTAGCCCGGAAGGTGGGCATCCCCGACGAGCGGTGCCTTTTGGCCACCAACGGCGATGTGATCTCGTTTTACGCCGACACGGCGGCCATCGTGGAAAAGGTGGAGTCGGGGCGGGTGTTCGTGGACGGCAAGGGGGTTGGCGACGTGGGGGCCATCGTGCTCAAGGACCGCAAGCACCTCTCCGAGGACGGCATGGTGGTGGTGATCATCGGCATGAACCAGTCGAGCGGCGCGACGATCTACGGCCCGGACATCGTGTCGCGCGGCTTCGTGTTCGAGGACGAGAGCCAGGAGTACCTGGAGAACGCCCGGAATATCGTTGTGGGGGCGCTTGAGGAGTTGAACACCGAGATGCGCTGCGACTGTGAAGAGGTAAAGCAGGCCGTGCGCCAGGCGCTACGCCGCTTCTTCAAGAAGACCATCGAGCGCCGCCCGGTGATCCTGCCGGTGATTCTGGAGATGTAGCCCGCGAACCAGCCATCGAAACCATGTGCCCATAAGGCCGTATCCACGGGATACGGCCTTTTTTTGCCTCAATTGCCTTTTATCCGTTCTCCCGGGGGAGAGGCTGACGCGGTCCGATGCAAGGCCTTCAGGATTTTTCAGCGGCAAGGCGGGCGACACTGACAACCACCGTCCGGTCTCGCTGGTCGGAGATCTTTCTGAAGTATTTGAGGAGGTTTTTTTCCTCGGGGGGTGCGTACGGTGTTTGGGGTTCCGCAATGGCGGACACGGAAACCGAAGAAAAGATGGAGGCCACCGGAAGGCCCAAGAGATCGGCAATCACCTGGACATTCTCAACATTGAGCTTGTTGGAGCCGTTCTCGTAGCGCTGCACTTGCTGATAGGAGACGTTGAGCATATCGGCCAGACGCTCCTGGGAAAGTCCCAACTCCAGCCGGCGGCGCTTGATCGCTTCCCCGATCCCGCTGCTGGTGACGATTCTCTTTTTCATGGCGGCACTATACCAGAGAAGTTTTCCCGGCAACTACTATGTAAAACGTGTTACATCCCATTGACATTGACTATGCAACACGTGTATACCATGCCAGACGGGGCGTGCTTGCCCTATGGCTGAAAGACAGGCGCCATGGGAGATTCCGGACAATGACGAGCCGCATCCCGTGTCCGCCGCGCAGGGTATTTATCCGTGCATGACGTTGTCTTGTCGATGCCGCTTCCGCGACCGGTATATGAGAGGATTCATGAAACGGACAGCAAAAACACTGATTGTCGACGATTCCATGCCTGTTGCGACCGTGGTCGAGAAGCTGCTCAACATGCGGGGCGTCCTGGATATTACAAAGGCCGGTAACGGCCTCCAGGGCCTGGAGTCCTTTGAACGGGCGCTGCTGAACGGGACGCCGTATGATCTTGTGTTTCTCGATATCGTCATGCCCGTGATGGACGGTCAGGAAGCGCTCAAGCGAATGCGCGCCCTGGAGGCGGAGATGGGCATCACATGGGACAACAGGGCGACAATCGTCATGCTGTCCGGCCTCGACTCACCGGATGACATGGTGAAAACCCTGATCCAGGGCGACCGTACCGACTATCTCGGCAAACCGTTTCACATGGAAGAGTTGGGGGCAATGCTCGTCAAGCATGATTTCCTCTGACATGGGGTAACAACTTCCTGAAGGGAAATCATGGCCGGGCTCAAGACCGGACCATTTTGATATTCGTTAAAATTTCATCGGCGCTCTAGGTAAAAATGCTTTTATTTCTCCATAGCTATATGATACGATCGCGACCTTCCCGCGTTGCTGAAATGGTAGGTGGCACTGCAAGGGGATGATATAATTTGGCAGCATCAGTGTAACATTCGGTTTCGATACCTATCTGTCAATAGCGCGACGTGCCAGGTGATTCATGTCAAAGGGTGCTCCGGAGGGGAATGTAATGCCATGCCAAAGTTATTTCTATTCGCCACCCGCACGCTGAAACGTTTCATCTTCACGTCAACCTTCGCAGTATCCGCGCTAACCTTTCTGATCGTCATCGGCACTGTCTCCTGCATCTTCCTGCGCCAGGCCGAAGACGCTTCCACACGCTTCTCCTACGCCATGGCACGCCAGATTTTCGTCTCCATTTCCCAGGCAATGGAAGAAGGCCGCACGCGCAAGGAGATGACCAAACTTCTGGAGACGTACCAGAGTTCTTTCCCGGAGCGCTTCGCCATAGAACTATCGGTCGGTCAGGCACCGGAACATCCGGCCGACC
>JAATGX010000192.1 GCA_015688915.1 Desulfuromonadales bacterium | reverse complement strand
TTGCTGGATGAAGTCGTGGGCGAATGCCGCCCTGGAGGCCTCCATGACCTCCTCCAGGCTGGCGTCCGGTTTGCCGTAGCGGATGTTGTTGGCGATGCTCTCGTTGAACAGGGTGGTTTCCTGGTCCACCAGCGCTATCTGGTTGGAGAGGCTTTTCAGGGTGATATGGCGAATGTCATGCCCGTCGATCGTGATGGCTCCCACGGTTACATCGTAGAAGCGGGGGAGCAGGGATACCAGGGTCGACTTGCCTCCTCCGGAAGGTCCCACCAAGGCGATCACTCGATTGCGCTTCGCCGCGAGGGAAATATCCCGTAGTACCGGCTCGTCGCCGTAGGAGAAAGAGACATCGCGAAACTCCACCACGCCGGAGGAGCGCCCCAGCTCCACCGCATCGGAACTCTCGACGATGCCGCGGCGTTGATCCAGCAGGCGAAATACCCGTTCCGCGGCCCCTGCTGACCGTTGCACCGTATTGTAGGAGCCTTGCAGTTTTTTTATGGGGGTGAAGACCATCACCATGGCGGCGATGAACGAGAAAAATTCGGACGCTGTCAAGTGCCCCGCCATGACCTGGCTGCCACCGAAGTAGACCACCCCGGCCACACCGAAGGAGATGATGGTCTCCGAGACCGGCATGGCGAGAGATTCGTATTTGATGAAGCGGCGCATCTGGTCGAAATAATCCCGGTTGACCCGGTGGAACCGCTCGATGGTGCGTTCTTCAAGGCCAAAGGCCTTGATGACCTTGATGCCGGAAAAGGTTTCCTGGAGGATGGTGGTGATGCCGCCCATGACGTTCAGACTCCGGCCCGAGGCGTTCTTGATCTTTTTGCCGATCAACTGGGCGGGGTAGGCTGTGGCGGGGATCACCACAAAGGTGATGATGGCCAGTTTCCAGTCCCGGTAGAAGATGACGCCCAGGAGCGAAACGGCGGAGATCAGGTCACGGAACAGACCGCTGACCACTTGGCTCATCCCGTCCTGCATGGAGGCGATGTCATTGGTGACGTGGGACATCAACTCTCCGGCCTGGTGACGGTTGAAGAAGGCCATGTCCAGCCGGATGCTGCCGGCGTAGAGGTCGTTGCGGATATCCTGGATGGCCTTCTGGCCCGCAAGCTTGAGGGAGACGTCGTACGCGAAGCGGGCCACGCCCCTGACCACGAACAGGACGATGATCCCCAGCGGGACCAGGAGGAAAATGGTGGTGTCCTTGCCGGCAAAAATCTTTTTCAGCACCGGCTCCACCAGATAGGCAAAGGCGCCGTCCATGCCGCCCACCACCGCCGAACAGAGGGCGGAGACGAGCATCAGGCCCCAGTAGGGTTTGAAATAACGAAGCGTTCGTAGTGTCGGGTTCATGCCTGTTCCATCATGGTGAAAATGATTTGGGCCACATTCGCGGAGGCGTCGCCGCCGCCCAGCCGCGTCCTCACGGTTGCCAGCTTTTCCCTGATCTGCTCGCCATAGGAGGCATCCGTGAGAATCGATGCAATCTCTACCGCGATCCCTTCCGGGTTGGCCTCGTTCTGGATCAACTCCTTGACCGCCGTTTCACCGGCCACGATGTTGCAAAGCCCGATATGGTCCACTTTTACCAGTCGTTTGGCCACCTGGTAGGTGAGGGGGGAGAGCCGGTAGATGATCACCATGGGCGTGCCGACCAGGGCGATCTCCAGGGTAACGGTGCCGGATACGGAGATCACGGCGTCGCAGGCCCGGATCAGGTCATGGATACGTTCATGGACGATCGTTGCCTCAAGACCGGCTACCCGCAACTGCGGGATGATATCCGTTTCGTGCAGGGTGGAGGCCAGGGGGAGCACGAACTGGATATCAGGGAAGCGCTCCCGCAACCGCTTGCCTGCGGCGACAATGATCGGCAGCAGCCGTTCGATCTCGTTCTTACGGCTTCCGGGGAACAGGCCCACGATCCTCCGGGACGGGTCGAGTCGAAAACTTGCCGCCGCGTCGTCACGGTTCATGCTGACCCTGACCATGTTCAGCATGGGGTGTCCGACAAAGGTGACCGGTATCTCGGCTTGCGCGTAAAAGGGTGCCTCGAAAGGGAGGATTACGGCCATGTGGTCCACCAGCCGTGCGATCTTTTTGACCCGTCCTCTGCGCCAGGCCCATATTTGCGGGCTGATGTAATAGAGTACCTTGATGCCTGCTTTTTTTGCCGCCTTGGCCAGGCGCAGGTTGAAGCCGGGGTAATCGATCAGGACCAGCAGGCGTGGCGGGTCGCGGAGCAGGATCCGTTTCAGCTTCAGGAAGGCGGCCGAGATAACGTCAAAATGCTTGAGAACCTCCACCAGCCCCACCACCGCCATGTCGGCCGAATCCACCAGGGTTTCCACACCCGCCTCGCGCATCCGTTTCCCGCCGATGCCGAAGAAGCGCAGTTTCGGGTCCACTATGAGCGCC
>JAATGX010000238.1 GCA_015688915.1 Desulfuromonadales bacterium | reverse complement strand
CCGCAATCCCCCATGCGCGGCCCACAATCCGTTCAGCCGCCTTCATTCCGCGATAGATGATCAACCCCAGCAGACCGACCAGCAGCATGCCGGCCATGATCTGGTCCGTGCGCAGGAAATTGCGGGCATCGACGATCATGAACCCCAGACCGGACTGGGCGCCCAGCATTTCACCCGCCACCAGGTGGATCCAGGCGGTGCCGACGGCGATGTGCAGGCCGACCATGATGCCCGGAAAGGCGGCGGGAACGACCACCCGCAGAAAGGTCATGCGCGATCCCGCGCCGAAGTTGGCGGCGACCTTGAGGTACACCGGCGGCACGGAACGCACGGCGCTGATGGTCGTCAGCAGCACCGGGTAAAAGGCGGCCAGGAAGATGATGAAGACCGCCGGAGCGTTGCCGATGCCGAACCAGAGCACCGCCAGGGGAAACCAGGCGATGGGCGAGATGGGGCGCAGCACCTGGATCAGCGGGTCAATGGCCGCGTGGCAGCGGCTGAAGCGGCCGAGGAACAGGCCGAGCGGAATGGCAACCACCACCGCCAACAGGTAGGCCGCGCCGAACCGGGCCAGACTGATCCCCATATGGCTCCAGAGGACGCCGCTGTCCGCCAGCTCCCTGATCGCCTTGAGGACATCGGTGGGTGCCGGAAACTGTTCCGGCGGATAGGTGCGGGCCGCCAGTTGCCAGATGGCAACGAAAACCGACAGGGCGGTCAGGGGCAGCATGATGGTTTTCAGTTTTGCGATCATGTTTCAGGCTCTTCGTGGAAGGTGAATTTCTAGATCTTTTTGTGGGCAAACCTGTCGTCCAGATATCCGGCCAGATCCACCTTCTGCTTGGCAATGCCGAACGTGACCATGTAATCCTGGGTCGCCGCAAAATCAGCCCTGTTCGGCGCCAGGTTGAGGAAACTCAGGCGGTCGCGGGGCGTTGTCAGCACCCTTTCAATGATCTCCGGCTTCTGGCCGAGGATTTTGGTGGAACCCTGGGCAGCCAGGACAGGATTGGCCTCGATGAACGCGGCGGTGCGGATGAAGCCGGATACCAGCTCCTGGACGGCCTCGGGATGGCTGGCGATGACGCTCTCCCGCAGGTTGAGCACACAGCAGATATGGTCATGCCAGATATCCTTGGAAAGCATCAGGATCTTGCCGACCTTCTGGGCCTCGGCCTGGGCGCCGAACGGCTCCGCCACGATATACCCGTGGATGCGTCCGGTGGCCAGGGCATTGACCATCTCGGGCGGGGCCATGTCGATTATTTTGAGATCCCTGGCCGGGTCGATGTGCCTCTCGGTCAACGCCTTGCGCAGCAGGATGTTGTGGGTGGAAAACGGGCTGGGGATGGCGATGGTTTTACCCCTCAGGTCTTCGATGCGATTGATCTCGCCGCTGTTCTTGACGGTGATGACGCTGCCGTTGCGATGCCCCAGCAGCACGACCTTGACCGGCACGCCTTTCTGGCGCAGGGTCAGCCCGATGGGGGTCAGCAGGAAGGCGCCGTCGATGGCGCCGGCCTTGAGCGCCTCCGATATTTCCGGCCAGGACGAGAACTTGACCGGCTGGATTCCCACGCTCTTGAACTGTTCCCGCTCGGCGGCAATCATCAGCAGGTGGTCCGTGATCGGCAGATAGCCGATTTTCAGGGTAACCTTGGCCCCTCCGGCCCAGGCGAACCGGGTGATGGGGGTGGTGGCGGCAGCCGCCAGGGTCAGGCCGGAAGCCTTCAGGAATTCACGTCTATTCATGGGTGTGTCCCTCCTCGTGGGTATGTGTGTGAGCATGGCCCTGCTCATGGGCGTGCGCATGTGCCTTTTCGGCTTGCAGTGCCGAAAGTCGCCGTGACGCGGGCGGGGCGGCGGCGCTCCACCCCAGGCCGGCCCGGCGTTGATCGAAATCCGCCACGATCCGTGCCGCCAGCGTGACCGGGTCCTGTTCCACCACCATGACGCTGCCGAGCAGGTCCCGGGTACCCTCGTAAAAGAAGTGGGAAACCTTGTCCGAGCCGGCGACCGGCGGCGCAATGCAGTGGTAGGAATCGAGCCCGAGCAGACGGAATCCGAGGGCGGCTCCGATCCCCTTCTCGTTGGACCATTCCGGGCTGGAAAAGGCCATGGGCAACCGGGCGAGCGGCTCGCCCGATGCGATGGCAAAGGCGCGGAAAAAGGCCGAGGCCCGGGCGTTGTCGAGGCATTCGCCCATATGCCAGACCGGCGGCAGGTCGTGCGGCCGCAGCGCGGCGTTCAGCCCTTCCCCCGCCCCTTCAAGCCCTTCCGGCAGACAGAAGCCCATCTTCAGCAGGGCAAAAGCGGCACAGCCATTGGTCAACGCCAGGATATCGTGGGCGATCAGTTCCTCGGCCACCGTGACGATGGCCTCCTCATAGACCACTTTCGGGTTGTTGCATCCCACCAGGTTGACCACGCCGCGTATCCGGCCGCTCTTGAGATGCTCAAGCAGCACGTCGGCGCCCCCGAAGGTCGCCAGGATGTTCTCCACCGAGAATCCCACCTCGGCCTCCATGCGGGCCTGGGGGATGAATATCTTGCCGGCCTGGCGTTCGCCGAACGCCTGGATGCCGCGCCGGACAATCCGTTCCGCCAGCGTATCGGCCTGGTCGAGGTTGGAATGGTGGTGGTCAAAGGCTAAGTGCTCGGCCCCCGGCAGGCGGGCCGAGTCGCTGGTGGTGATGACGCGGGTGTGGAAGCAGGCCGCCACGTCCATGATGCCGGGGAAGACATCCTGCACATCGGCCACCCACAGGTCGAGGGCCCCGGTTGCCAGGGTCAGCTCGGCGCCGACGGCATTGGCCAGGGGGGTTATGTCGCCGAACTTGACCAGGGCCGAGTGCCCCGAACAGCAGATGCCGTAGAGCCTGATGGTCTGTGCGCCCGCGCCGCGCGATTCTTCAATCAGGTCAGGGCGCCGGGCGGCCTTGACAATGGCCGCCACCAGTACCGGCGAGTGGCCGTGAACGGCTATGTTGACCGTATCAAGGGTGATTGCCCCCAGGTTGGTGCTGATCCGGCTCCGTTTGGGGAGGCCATAGAGGCAGTCCATGGCGATGGCCGAGCCGACCACGCTGCTCCATGCGAATGCCAGGCCGCAGCGCAACACCTGTTTGGCGATGTTCTGCCAGTCGCCGTCGGTGCCGGTGGTGGTGCGGTGCAGCGCCTCGAACACCTCGTGATAGGCGCCGATCGGCAGGATATCCAGTCCCTTCCAGACGGCGATGCGCTCCGGCGGCGCCAATGCCTCCAGGGTCTTGTGCGGCCCCGGCAGGGTGCGGCACAGGTCTTCCAGCAGTACCAGGGCGATCTCGCCCGCCATCTGTTCCGTAGTTTTTGCGTCGTCGAAGATGCCGAAGGATTTCGCCGTGGCAACGACCTTTTCCGGCCCGAGGATCGGCAGATCGAGACTGCCGTCGGCAGCGCCCTTCAACGCCAGCATCACCTCCCGGCCGCGTGCGCCGTGGGCCGCCACACCGGCGGCGGTCCAGCGCAGGATGTTGCGCGCCACAATCAGGTGGGCATCTGCCCCGCAGACCCCTTTCGGGCTTTTGGGCGTTATTTTGCACGGCCCCATGTGGCAGTTCTTGCAGCAGGTACCGTTCAGGCCGAAGCCGCAGTGCGGTTTCTGGGCGTCAAAACGGTCAAAGGGGGTTTCAATGCCGGTCTGCTCCAGATGCCGGAGCATCTCCCGGATGGCGGGATCGGGTGTGCGGGCCATGACATCGGCTTTGCCGGGAAACGCATGTTTTTTTGACATGTCACCTGCCCATCAAATAGTATTGTCTATATATTTACTAGGTAAATTATCAATACCACCTTATATTTGTCAAGAATTTTTTTGGCATATTACCCCTGTACCGTGCGCTCCCGTGACGCCACAGTTTCGATGGACACGTCAGGCGACCTTTCGATCTTCCTTGATGCTGAATTCCGAGTAAACACCGCTGTAACGATCGGTAACGACCTGCACCTCCTCCACCCTGCCCAGTTTCGGACCAAAGGCGCACCAGGCGAGCAGAGCATCCACGGCGCTCTCGTCCCCCTCGAGACATGCCTCCACCGTGCCATCCGACAGATTGCGCACCCACCCCTTCACCCCCAGATTCGTGGCGATCCGCTGGGTATGCTTGTGATAGGAGACCCTCTGAACGAATCCCTTGACCAGAATATTCTTGCGTATCGGCATTGCCGCCTCCCTTTCCCGGGCGGATGAACCGCCCGTTCCTGTCACGCCGCCATCCCCGCGCTGACCGGCTCGACCTCTTCATGGGTAAAGACATGGGTGCGCTGGAACGCGTCGGCCACCGTGATCCGCGCCACGGATCTGCCGCCCCAGACCGATGATTCCGGCTTGCCTATCACCCGCATCATCTCCTTCCCGACCACAACCAGATTACCGCTTTTCAGTGATAACGCCTTGTTGATTCGCATGGTCACACCTCGCTCCCGGATAAATGGGTACAGATTTTGACGCTGAAAAAATCGAGGCCGGACCCGTATGAGCGAATCCGGCCTCCAGTGTCACTGGTCAGCCACCGTGGGCGCATGTTGTGTCGCCCCGGCTCTGCGGCATTGCAAACGTCAGACCAGGGCCATGGCCTGCTCCAGGTCGGCTATGATGTCCTCCACATTCTCGATCCCGACGGACAGGCGGATGAAGTCCGGAGTCACGCCGGTGGAGAGCTGTTCCTCGGGCGAAAGCTGCTGGTGGGTGGTGGAGGCCGGGTGGATCACCAGCGACTTGGCGTCGCCGATATTGGCCAGGAGCGAATGCAGCTTGAGGCCGTTGATGAACTTCTTGCCATCCTCAAGCGTACCCCCCTTGATGCCGAAGCCGACCAGGGCGCCGAACAGGCCCCGGGTGTGGTATTTGTTCGCCACGGCGTATGACGGGTGGTCCGGGAAGCCGGGATAGTTGACCCAGCCGACCTTGGGATGGCTTTTGAGATATTTCGCCACGGCCAGGGCATTGGTGCTGTGGCGCTCCATCCGCAGGTGCAGGGTCTCCAGCCCTTGCAGGAACAGGAACGAATTGAAGGGAGACACGGCCGGGCCGATGTCGCGCAGCAGTTGCACCCGTACCTTGATGATGTAGGCGATGTTGCCCAGGGCCTCCCAGAAGTTGATGCCGTGGTAGGAGGGGTCGGGCTGGGCGATCTGGGGGAACTTGCCGTTGCCCCAGTTGAAGGTGCCGCCGTCCACGATCACGCCACCGATGGAGGTGCCGTGGCCGCCGATGAACTTGGTGGCCGAGTGCACCACGATGTCGGCGCCGTGCTTGAGCGGCTGCACCAGGTAGGGGGACGGCGTCGTGTTGTCGATGATCAGGGGGATGTTGTTCTCATGGGCAATGGCCGCGATCTTTTCGATGTCCAGGGTATCCAGCTTGGGATTGCCCACGGTCTCGCCGAACAGAAGCTTGGTCTTGGGGGTGATGGCCTTGCGGAAGTTTTCCGGGTCGGACGGGTCAACGAATTTGACCGTGATCCCCAGTTGGGGAAAGGTGTAATGGAACAGGTTGTAGGTGCCTCCGTACAGGCTCGTGGCCGAGACGATCTCGTCGCCGGCATGGGCCAGGGTCAGGATGGCCAGGGTGATGGCGGACTGGCCGGAAGCGGCCGCAAGCGCCGCCACACCCCCCTCCAGGGCCGCCACTCGCTGCTCGAACACATCCGTGGTGGGGTTCATCAGGCGGGTGTAGATGTTGCCGAACTCCTGCAACCCGAACAGCCGGGCCGCATGGTCGGCGTCGTTGAAGACGTAGGACGTGGTCTGGTAGATCGGCACCGCCCGGCTGTTGGTGGTCGGGTCCGGTTTCTGCCCGGCGTGCAGGGCCAGGGTTTCCGCCTTGTAGCTGGGTGTTTCGCTCATCTTCTGATACCTCCGTTGGTAGGGTGACGCCGAAGCGTTGTGCTGTTTGCATTCAAGTGATAGGTGACGCTGTTTAAACGAAAAAAGGCCGAAGGAATTGATTCCTCCGGCCTCCGGTTTTCCGGTCAGCGTTGCGGACGCTTATGGTGGTGCGGGCGTTTCGACCCGCCCTGTTTCGTCTGTTGCCGGTTTCAATCCATCTGATAGATCGCACTCATCGCGTGGCTGCGGTAGTAGTGGCTGATACGCCGCAACCCGTGGGGAGCCAGAAGGGTATCAAGTTCCTCGTGGGTGAGGGTCTTGGAGCATTCCGCACACGAGAAGTAATCCGTGCAGGTCGTGTCGCACCGTTCGTGCGGCTGGCGGCAGCGCACCTCCATCAGCAGGTAACCGCCCGGCCTCAGGTTGGCCACGGCGGTCGCCAGGTAGCTGTGGCGCTCATCATGGTCCATGATGATGTTGAATACGTAACTGGAAAGCACCAGGTCCACATCCAGGCGGCTCCCGGGAAGCTCATCCGTGGCCAGCAGGCGTTCGACGCGACGGATGGCGGGGCAGGCGCGCAGCTTTTCCACCTGTTCCGGCAGGTCGGCGGCAAAGACCCTGAAGCCCTGGTCCGACAGAAAGACGGCATTACGCATATTTCCGGTGCCGTAGTCCAGCACCTTCAGGGCATTCTGTTTTTTGAAGAAACGGCTGTAGCGCCTGACGCTTTCCGCTGCTCTGGTCATATCGTGTCTCGCAAAATTACATTACTATTTAATCTATAAATTTTATAGAACAATATCACGGCAAAAGGTATCGTGTCAAGAAAAAAACCGTGCAATTTCCCCGTTGCCGGAATTATTTCGATCAGGTAACGCCGCCGGCCTCGTCATTTTTCCCCATCTCCCCGATCGTATCTTCCGCTATCCCTGACGGCAGCGCCCATGGCCCGCACATTGCCGGCCGGCGTGTCCCGGGGAACGGAACAATCGGCGCTCAGGATGTAGCGCCCACCCTCTTTGCCCTGGGCCAGGCATTCCCTTGCTGCCCGCCCAACGGATTCCTCGGTCCCCTGGAGCAGAACCTCCACGGCACGCAGATTGCCCATCAGGACGGCCGACCCGGAGTATTTGGCCTTGAATCCGGCAATATCGACGCGATCGCAATGGACAATGTCGATGTTCTCCTTTACGACCAGGTCCAGCCGGTCATCCCATTTGCCGCAGGTGTGGAACATTACCGCCTTGGCTCCCTGTTGCCTGATCGCCCCGAACATCTCGCGAGTGTAGGGGTGGGAAAATTCCTCGTAATACGGCCGCGAGATGCACTGCATGTTGGCCCCCGGGTTCGAGCTGCAGACGATGTCGGCGCCCGCCTCGACCAGGGCCTTGCCATAGGCGGTGCAGGGGCCGTGAACGGCATTGAGGAGCGCATGGGCAAAAGCGGGATCGCGTTTCAGGTCGCGGTAGAAATCGGTCACCCCGCGCAGCATGCTGGCGGTCCGGAACGGTGATGAAGCCCAGGCGATCACCGCTACCGAATCACCGACCGCCTTTTTCAGGCGGCGAACGACATCCAGCAGGTACGGTGCGCGTCCTTCACGGCGCGGATCAACCTTGGGCAGGCGTTTTACATCATCAAGGCAGGAGACGCTGCCATTGGGTATGCTGGCGGAATCGGAGGACGAGAACTCAAGCGTGGCGCCAAGAAGCTCATCCACGGCCGGTGTGCACCAGATGTCATAGACGCCGTCCAGGCCGAATTCATCCACAAGACGCACCTGGGAGTCGATATAACGCTCCGGCTGCGTATAACAATCCAGGAGACTCATCCCGGCCTGGCGGGAACTGAACTCACGCGATGCCAGAAGAAACGGGACCCGGTCGGGTATTTTCCCGGCACAGACGGCGAGAATGCGTTCGAGCGAGGTCACTTGCCACCTCCCCGCGAAAACTCGATCTCCCCGGCCCGGCGGAGTTGTTCGGGAAGCTGCAACTCCCAGTCGAAGTAGGCTTTTGCCGCTGCCTCGAACTCGTCCCGATCCTCGAAATGGCCCCACAAAAAAGGCATCCGGAAGATATCATCGGTCTCCGCGGCCAGGTTTTCCAGGCCGGTGGCCAACTCAAAACCGGCCTCTTTCCAGGCTTGATTACCACCGTCGAGGATTGCCACAGCCCCATCGAAAAGCTGCGCCAGGTCCGCGGCCGCGAGGGCGGTCAAGGCCGGGTCATTGCCGGTTGCCACAAACCGTTCGCCTCCGGTGATCCGAGCGAGACTTTCAGCCAGCCGCGAGCGGATGGCAAACCATGCCCCGGGAATATGCCCTTTTTTGAAGTTGAGGCTGTCACTGAAGTCAATGACCGTTGCGTGTTTATCCTCAAGAAGGCGGCGTAACTTCGTGGGGGTGATCCGTTGCACTCCTTCCGGGGTTGATTCGACAAAAGGAGTGGCTGGGCTCCCCACTGCGAGCTCGACCCCTCGAAACGGATCGGACAGGACGAATGTATCCGCCCAACCCGCCTGGACCAGCCATGAGGCGGTCATCAAGGCCCGCACCTGGTAGTTGTCCACCAGGACCAACCGGGCGTTGCGGGTGGCTACAAATTTGTCTATGGACTGGACCAGTTGCACCCCCCATGCAGGGGAGGAATCAGGCCGGTGACCGGCCAGGAATTCATCCGGGGTGCGGACGTCGATGACATAGAGCGAACGCCGCCCCTGTTCCGCCTTGAAGGCCTCCAGCCCCGCCTGGTCGATGATGCGGACCCGGTTTCTTTCAGCCACTGCCCGGGCCCTGCCGAGGGCTTCGCGAAGAGCATTTCCCCAAGGCTCCGGCGCATGGCGGGTCGCACCGTGCTGCAGTTTGAAACCGGCCATCTGCCAGGCCATGGTACCCCCCTTCAATGCCGCCACCCTGTTGGGAACCCCGGCGTCGATCAAGGTCTGGGCGCCGATCAGGCTGCGGGTACGGCCGGCGCAGTTGACCACCACCAGCGTATCGGGACCCACCGGCAGTTCTCCGAACCGATAGACAAGCTCCGACACCGGCACATTGATCGCTCCCGGTATGGTCATGTTCACATATTCGTTGGCCGGGCGGCTGTCGAGAATTACCACATCCTCTCCGCCGGCCAGTTTTCGATGAAGCTCGCGGGGGGTGATCAAAGGGGTCTTACATTCTTCGGCAATCCACTCGCCAAAGGCCTTGGTCGGTACGCTCATGCCGCTGAACAGCTCAAACCCGGCCGCCTGCCAGGCCGTATTTCCGCCGTCCAGGATCTCGACGCAGCCATACCCCAAATCGGCAAGCTTCAACGCAGCCCGCTCCGAAAGGCCGTCACCGTCATCGCTCAGAACGATACGGGTGGTCATGCGGGGCACCAACCGCCCGATCCTGATCTCCAGCCTGCTCAAGGGGACATTGACGGCCAGCAGAAGATGGGCTTTGCCAAACAGCCCCTCTTCGCGGGGATCGATCAGGGCTATTTCCTCGTGGCCGGCGATGAGCGCCTTCAAGGTCGGCGCGTCCATGCGGGCGACAGTGCCGCTGTTTTCGAACCGTCTCGTAGTCTCCTCCGGCGGGACTGCCGTTGCCTCGGTCATTCCGACTCTCCTGTCACGATCATTCGAACGTGGTGCATCACCGTTTTTTGTAATAGGGATTGAACTGGTTGGTGTAGATGTCCGAAGGCTTGATCTCTCCCTCCTTCAGCTTGCCCTCCTGAACAAACCAGTCCAGCCAATAGGTAACGTCACGGTCGTTCAGGAGCCCATAATTCCTCAGGTACGGAACTTTCCAGTACCTGGCGATGGCCGGGTTCTGGTTACGCTTCTTCAGGATGCTCGCCACCACCTGGCGGGCTTTATCCGGGTTTTTCTGCGACCAGAGGTCGGTCTTCACCCAGGCTGCAACCAGTCGCTTGACCAGTTCGGGGTTTTTCCTGGCCAGATCATCCCGGACAATGATGCCGAAGCCGGCGCCGCCGATATTTTTTCCGAAGATCTCGTAGAGGGTTGTCAGCACCCTGGTGCCTCCCCCCTCCAGGATTTTGTCGGAAATCGGCGCGACCGCCACAATGGCAT
>JAATGX010000266.1 GCA_015688915.1 Desulfuromonadales bacterium | reverse complement strand
CCAGTGCATCCACCACCCGGTACAGGTACTCGTCCGCCACCGGCGGCCCCTGCTCGCTGGTCACATGCAGGCGGCTCTGCTCGGGCAACGGCTGGCCCCTGCGGAGCTTCCCGGTCAGGCGGCCCCATCCCAGGGGGCTCCAGACAATGGCGCCGACCTTCTGGTCGAGCCCCAGGGGCATCAATTCCCACTCGTACTCCCGGCCGACCAGGGAGTAATGCACCTGGTGGGCAACGTAACGCGACCAGCCGTAGCGCTCCGCCAGGGCAAGGGACTTCATCAGGTGCCAGCCGGAAAAGTTCGAGCAGGCCAGGTAACGGACCTTGCCGGATCTCACCAACTGGTCAAGGGTGCTCAAGGTCTCTTCCAGCGGGGTCTGGGCATCGAAACCGTGCAGGTGGTAGATGTCGATATAGTCGGTTTTCAGGCGTTTGAGACTGGCTTCGCAGGCCGTCAGGAGGTGATGGCGCGATGACCCCACGTCATTGGGGCCTTTACCCAGCCTGAAGGTCGCCTTGGTCGAAATCAGGAGCTTGTCCCGGCGGCCGCGCACGGTCTCGCCGACAATCTCCTCGGACAGGCCATCCGAGTAGATGTCGGCCGTATCCAGCAGGTTGATTCCCGCCTCCAATGCCAGATCCACCATGCGTGTCGCTTCTTTGACATCACTCGTGCCGAATGCCTTGAAAAACTCGTTGCCGCCGCCGAATGTTCCGGTGCCCAGGCTGAGGGCGGACACCTTCAGACCCGAACCTCCCAAAAGACGATATTCCATGGTCATGCTCCTTTCTGTTGGTTGTGGCCGGCCGGTCATGCTCCATGGTCCGGGGCCGTGGTTATTGACGATAAGTTACTTTTAAAGTAACAATGAAAAAACGCAACCTGATTTTGGAGTAATCCGGCATGAATGCACCTTTTGGCGCGGCGTCCCCTCCTGACCTATGGTTTTCTTTGTCACTCCGTGCTAGATTATGCCGCCAGCATACGAAATTCCCTCTGACATGATAGCCAAATGCGCATACTGACCGGCCCTGAAATATTCAATAACGACCTGAACGGTTCCGTAATAACCATCGGTAACTTCGATGGTGTCCATCGTGGCCACCTGGAGATCTTCCGCCGCCTCACGCTGGAGGGGCGTCGGCTCGGACTCCCCACGGTGGCGGTCACCTTCGAGCCCCACCCGGTGGCGCTCCTTTCCCCGGAGAACGCGCCACCGCTGATCACTACCTTTGCGCAGAAGGCCGTCCTGATCGCCAAGGCCGGGATCGACTGCCTGGCGGTGATCGAGTTCACCCGCGAGTTTTCGCAGGTTGCGGCCGATGCCTTCGTGCGGGATATCCTTTGTAAAGCCCTGGGGATGCGCCACATCATCATCGGCCATGATTACGCCTTCGGCAGGGGGCGCCGGGGAAATTACGAGACCCTGGAACGATTGGGGAAGGAATGCGGCTTTACCCTGGAGGATCTGGACCCGGTGACGGACGGGGGTACCATCTTCAGCAGCAGCCTGGCGCGCCGCGTGATCGCCGCCGGTGACCTGCCGGCCGCCACCGCCATTCTCGGCAGATATCACGTCATTTCCGGCCGGGTGGTGCATGGCCGCGAGATGGGCAGGAAACTGGGGTATCCCACGGCCAATATCGCAACTGCCAACGAACTGATCCCGCCGGATGGTGTCTATGCGGTCATGGTGGCCGTGGGTGACAAAATCCTGGAAGGCGCCTGCAATATCGGCACAAAACCGACCTTCGACGGCGGGGAGCGGACCATCGAGGTGTTCCTGCTGGATTTCGCGGGCCAGCTCTACGACCATGAGATCGCGCTCTGTTTCGTGCGGCGTCTGCGGGAAGAAAAGAAGTTTTCCGACATCAATGAACTGATCAAGGCCATTGAGCAGGATGTGGCCGCAACCAGGGCGATCCTGGCCGCGGCCGATCCGACCATGGTGAAGCCGTTGTTTACTCCGGAAAAACATTCAAGCTGACACCTGACCACCCCTGACCCCTCCTGAACCAGGAGGGGGATTGCAGGCTCCCCTCCTTGATAAGGAGGGGCTGGGGGTGGTTATTTCAATTGTGAGAGTGCCGTGTGAAAAGACGCATCGACATCAAATTCTGGCTGGGTATCGGCATCAGCCTGTTCTTCATGGCGCTCCTGCTCCGCAAGATCGATTTCCACCAGTTGGCCGCGGCCCTGGTTCGGGTGGACTATCGCTTTATCCTGGCGGGGGTGCTGCTCACCTTTGTCAGTTACTTTCTGCGGGCCGTGCGCTGGCGTTACCTGCTCATCCACGAAAAGACCATCCCGCTCTCGTCGCTCTACCCGGCCACCATCATCGGCTATATGGCCAACAACCTGCTCCCGGCGCGGCTGGGCGAGTTCGTGCGGGCCTATGTCCTTGCCCGGCGGGAAGGGCTGGAAACCCCGGCGGTATTTGCCTCGCTGGTGATCGACCGCCTCTTCGACGGCTTCACGGTCATGGTCATGCTGGTGATCACCCTGTTCACCCTGCGCCTGCCTCAGGGCATGGAGGATGCCGGTACGGCGGTCAGGGCCGGCGGAGTGGTGATGTTTCTCCTGTACGCCGGAGTTGTCGTATTTCTGTTCCTGCTCAAACGGCAGACCATGAGAACCCTGTCGTTCACGGGATGGTTGCTGAAGCCGTTTCCCCGGGGGGTATCGGACCGCCTCATTCCGCTCCTCGGCTCGTTCATCGCCGGCATCAGGATGTCCGCCAGGGGGGGGCATGTGGCGGCGGTGCTTCTGTCTTCGGTGCTCATCTGGACCTTTGCGGTACTGCCGGTGGACCTCGCGCTGCAAGGGTTCGGCATCCACCTCCCCATCACCGCCTCCATGTTCATCATGGTGCTGCTGGTATTTGCCGTGATGGTGCCGGCTTCGCCCGGTTTCATCGGTACCTATCACTATGCCTGTTTCAAGGGGCTTTCGGCGTTCGGGATCGATGCGTCAACCTCCGTCAGCATCGCCCTGGTCATCCATGGCATGGCCTTTTTCCCGGTCATCATCGCCGGTTTTTATCACCTCTGGAAAGAGGGACTCTCACTCCACAGCCTGGGGAAGGCGTCCCGGAAGGAACCAGATGAAGCTGCCCAAGCCGTTTAAGATACCCACGATTCCCAGGATGCCCTCGTTTGCCATACCCGGCCCGGACCCGTTCATGGTCATGGCGTTCACGATCCCCTTTGCCGTGTACATGCTCACCCTGGCCCCGTCGGTGACCTTTTTCGACAGCGGAGAATTTCTCACGGCCTCCTATTCGCTGGGATCGGCCCATTCCCCCGGCTATCCCCTGTTCCTGATGTATGCCAAGCTGTTTACCTGGTTGCCGCTGGGAAATATCGCCTTTCGCATCAATACGGCCACGGCCGTGTCATCGTCCCTGGCCTGCCTGGGGGTCTATTTTCTGACAACCCTTCTGCTCAGGAATGAGCGGCTGGTGGAGAACGAGCGCTTGTCCTCGTTTGCCGTCAGGGGCGCGGGACTGGCGGCGGCGCTCGCCTTCAGCTTCAGCCCGCGGCTCTGGCTGCAATCCAACCACGACAAACCCTATCCGCTCCTGGCATTCATCACCGCCGTGATCTTTTACCTGTTGCTGAAGTGGCGCGATCACTACAAAAACGGCGCCGAGCAGCCGGCCTACATCTACGCCGGCACCTTTCTGGCAGGCATGTCCATGGGACTCCACCAGACGGTTGTGCTGCTCGTGCCTGCCTGGTTCATTTTCATTGTCCTGACCGACTGGCGCATGGTAACCAGGGTCAAGGAGCTTGTCCTGGCAACGGCCTGGGCCTTGCTCGGTTTCTCCGTGCACCTGTACCTGCCGCTCAGGGCGATCCGCAACCCGCTGCTCAATTGGGGCGACACCAAGACGTACACCCAGTTCATGTGGCACTTCCTGCGCAAGGGGTATCCGAATGAACCCCACCCCCGCGACGCATCCCTGCTGTGGACCCAGATCAATGCCTTCAGCATCCCCCACGAATTTACCTGGCTGGGGGCGGCACTGATCGTCCTGGCCCTGGTCTGCCTGTGGCAACGTCAGCGTGACGTGGTTATTGCCTTTCTGGCGGGCGTTGCGACGTTCCTGCTGGTGGTTGCGGGCTATTTCGACACACCGGCCGAGATGGTCTTCCTGACCGAGGAATTCTTTACGCCGCTCTATTTGCTTGCCGCCGTACTGATCGGCATTGGCCTGTACCATCTCCTGGCCCGTGCGGTGGCCAGGGTGCGCCTCCCGGAAGGCTACGGCGCCAGGGTATATGCCGCGGTTGCCGCCATGTACCTGACGCTGCCGATCACCCTGTGCGCCATGAATTACTATGAGAACGACCAGCATAACAACTACATCGCTTTTGATTACGCCACCAACTCCCTGCGCTCCCTGCCGCAGAATGCGGTCATGTTCACCTGGGGCGACAGCGGCGCCTTTCCGCTCTGGTATCTGCAAGGGGTGGAGCGGATGCGCGAGGATCTGGACCTGCCCCACACACCGCACCTGGTATTCGACTGGTACCTGGACTCCATGCCGCGGCTGTTCGGGAGCAGCAGCCTGCGCGCATCAGGCGGCAGCCTGCCCGTTGATCCCGAACAGAACCTGCGCACCGCCATCAAGGACAACATCGACAAACGGCCGGTCTTCATCGACTTTTCCACCCGGTATTCCCTGACGTTCACGAACTGTCTGCCCGTTCAGAAAGGGATCGTCTATCGGATCCGCGGCGCCAACGAACCGGCCGGATTGCCGGATATCTCGGTATGGGATAATTACAACAGCCGGGGCATCCTGAACAAGATATCGTTCCTCGACCTGGACACCGGCAAGGCGATCCTGATCTATGCCAACGGCTACCTGGAAGCGGGCGAGTTTCTGATGGGCATCGGACGCCAGCAGGAGGGCAGGCAGATGCTTGAAAAGGCCGTGCGGATGTCACCGGATATGAAGGCCTCGGTACAGCAGGTACTCATGCGTTTTGGCGGGGGGCAATAATGCGTTATCCAAACGGTACGACAAAGGTGCTGGCCATTATCGGCCATCCGGTGGAACACTCCCGTTCTCCCGCCATGCAGAATGCGGCCCTGGCCGCCCTGGGCCTGGATTACGTGTACGTCCCCTTCTGCGTAGCGCCCGAAGGGCTGGCCGCGGCCGTCTCGGGCCTGCGGGCCCTGGGTGTGGCGGGCTTCAACATCACCATTCCCCACAAGGTTTCCGTCATGGGACTGCTGGACGGCCTCGACGAAAGCGCCGAGGCGGCCGGGGCGGTCAATACCGTCCGCAATGATGATGGGCGATTGGTGGGCTACAATACCGACGGCGATGGCCTGGTCAGGTCGCTGTCAGAGGACCTGGGGTTCGTTCCCGGCGGCGAAACCATTGTCATGGCCGGTGCGGGAGGGGCGGCCCGCGGAGCGGTGGCGGCCCTCTGCCGCGCCGGGGCCGGACGGATCGTCATCGTCAACCGCAGCAGGGAACGGGCCGACGAACTGGCGCTCTTCATGGGACGGCGTTACGCCGGCACGGAAATCATTTCCCTGTCCGCTGCGGCGGAACTGAAGCCTTTTCTGGGCGAGACCCGTCTGGTCGTCAATTCCACGTCCCTGGGCATGAATCACGAGCCGCTTCCGTTCCTGTCGTTGGCGGACCTGCCATTGACGGCCTCGGTGTACGACATGGTCTACTCGGTTCCCGTCACCCCGCTGCTTCGTGATGCAACGGACCGGGGATTGCGGTGCGCCAACGGTCTGGGCATGCTGGCGGCCCAGGGGGAGTTGGCCTTTCGCATCTGGACCGGTACGGAGCCTCCCCGGGGCGTCATGAAAGGCGTGCTCATGGGCGCTTGTCCATCGTGACTACAACTTGACAACATGCACGTAATCCGCATAGTATTCGCCATCAGCGGTTTCGGGAGATAGCATGCAGCCAAGCAGACTGGGAGAGATCCTGGTTAAAAACAATCTGATTACCCGCGAACAGCTTGCCAATGCGCTCGAAGAGCAGAAATCCTCCGGGGGCCAGGTTCGTCTCGGCACCATCCTCATCAGGCAGAACCTCATCAACGAGCAGGAACTCACCTCATTCCTTTCCAAGCAATACGGCGTCCCAACCATCAACCTCGCGGATTACGACATCGACCCGGCGATTGCCAGGATCATACCCCCGGATGTGGCCCAGAAATACCAGCTCGTCCCGATCAACCGGGCCGGGGCCACCCTGATCGTTGCGGTGAGCGACCCGTCCAACCTGTTCGCCATCGAAGACATCAAGTTCATGACCAACTACAACGTGGAAGTGGTGGTTGCCTCGGAAGGGGACATCAAGGCGGCCATTGACAAGTACTATGATCAATCGGCATCCCTTGCCGATGTCATGAGCGATCTGGATGTGGAGGATCTCGAGGTAATCGGTGACGCCGATGATGTGGATGTCGGTTCCCTGGAACGGGCGACCGAGGATGCGCCGGTTGTCAAGATGGTCAATGCCATCCTGCAGGATGCCATAAAAAGGAAGGCCAGCGATATTCATATCGAACCCTACGAGAAGATGTTCCGGGTCCGCTACCGCATCGACGGCGTGCTGTACGAGATGATGAAACCGCCTCTCAAGCTGAAGAACGCCATTACCTCCCGCATCAAGATCATGGCGGAACTGGACATCGCCGAACGGCGGCTCCCCCAGGACGGGCGCATCAAGATCAAGCTGGGTGGCGGCAAGGACATGGATTTCCGCGTATCGGTCCTGCCGACCCTGTTCGGCGAGAAGATCTGTCTGCGGCTCCTGGACAAGAGCAATCTGCAGACCGACCTGACCAAGCTCGGTTACGAGCCGGACGCCCTGGCCCATTTCCAGCGTGAGATCCACAAGCCGTTCGGCATGGTGCTGGTCACCGGCCCGACCGGCAGCGGCAAGACCGTTTCGCT
>JAATGX010000181.1 GCA_015688915.1 Desulfuromonadales bacterium | reverse complement strand
AGGAGGAGTTGGACAAATATTACCGCATCCGCGGGTTGACTACCGATGGCTGCTTCGCCGACGGGGATTTCCTGGAGCGGCAGCCGTGAAATGGTTCGGCACGGGCACGCGCAAGCCGCCCGAAGGACCATTGCCCACGGACAACAAAGGCATCGGCAGCCTGGGAGAAGAGGTGGCAACGGCCTTTCTCGAAGGGAAGCGGTACCGCATCCTGGAGCGCAATTTCCGCTGCAAGGGGGGCGAGGTGGACATCGTGGCCCGCGATCCGGCGGACAAGAGCCTTGTCTTCGTGGAGGTCAAGGCCCGCCGCGACCTTTCCTACGGCGTGCCCCAACTGGCGGTGACCCCCTTCAAGCAGCGCCAGATTTCCAAGGCCGCCCTGACCTGGCTGGCAAAAAATCGCCAGCAGGACGTCAATGCCCGTTTCGACGTCATCGCCATCATGCTTGACGACAATGGGCGGCATACGGTAGAGCATATCGTCAATGCCTTTGATCTGGCTTATTAAGAAAATTTCCCACCTGTCACGCCAGCTCATTTCTTGACAACATGTCACGAAAATGCAATGCTGAAGAAAAATGCGAGGTGGACGGCTATGCATACCATGACGGTTGGTGAGGTGAAGGCCCATTTTTCCGAAGCGCTCGACCTTGTACAACAGGGTGAGGATGTGGTTATCAGCTTTGGCAAAAAAAAGGAGAAGATCGCCGTGCTGGTTCCCTTTTCCCACTATGAACGCAAACCGGAACGTCGACTCGGACTGTTGGCCGACAAGGCATCGTTTGTGGTAAAGGACGACTTCAAGATCAGCGACGAAGAGTTCCTGTCGCTATGAATTTTCTGCTCGATACGCATACCCTTCTCTGGATCGTGGTCGAGCCTGCCCGGCTTGGCAATAAAAGCCTTGAGATTATTCGCAATCCGGACATGACCGTGTTGGTCAGCGTGGTTTCCTTTTGGGAGATATCCCTTAAATACGCCACCGGAAAGCTGAAACTGGGCAATGTGACACCCGATGACTTTCCGTTTCTCACCCGGCAGTCCGGTTTTGACATCCTGCCCCTTGCCGATGTGGATGCGGCCACCTTTCATCACCTGCCACGCAAGGAACACAAAGACCCTTTTGACCGCCTGATCATCTGGCAGGCCATTTCCCGTAAAATGACACTCATATCCCAGGACAAGGCCTTTGCCGAATATAGGAAAAACGGCTTGAAGGTGTTGTGGTGAGTTCGAGGCACAAGGAGGACTTCATGGATTTCACCGCCGTTCTGGCCCAGGTCAAACCCAAGCTCGGCTGCGTTGCCGACAACCTGGCGCTCATCGAGGAACACATCCAACAAGCCATAACATCCAAGGCCGACCTGGTGGTCTTCCCCGAACTGGCCTTGACTGGCTACTTCCTCAAGGACCTGGTTCCCGAGGTGGCGCTGCGGCTCGACTCGCCCGAGATCCAGCGGCTGGTGGAGCTTTCCCGCCACATCTCCATAGCCGTGGGGTTCGTGGAGGAGTCCTCCGACTACCGCTTCTTCAATTCCGCCCTCTACCTGGAGGATGGCACGATCCGCCACCTGCACCGCAAGGTCTACCTCCCCACCTACGGCCTGTTCGACGAACAGCGCTACCTGGCGCGAGGCGAGCGTTTCCGGGCCTTCGACACCAAGCGTGGCCGCATGGGCCTGCTGATCTGCGAAGACATGTGGCACCTCTCCGCTTCCTACATCCTGGCCATGGACGGCGCCACCACGCTGATCTGCCTCTCCAGCAGTCCCGGTCGCGGCGTGGAGGGGGAGACGCTGGGATCGGCCAATGCCTGGCAACATTTGACCGCCACCACCGCCATGTTCCTCAACTGCCGGGTGCTGTACTGCAACCGGGTGGGGTACGAGGACGGGATCAATTTCTGGGGTGGATCGGAATACGTCGCCCCTTCCGGCGAATCAATGATCAGGGGCGCGCTGCTGGAAGAGGACACCGTGAGTGCGACGCTGGACGAGGGGGCCTTGCGGCGGGAGCGGATCTTCTCCCCCATGCTGCGGGACGAGAACCTGTTCGTGACCATGCGGGAACTGGGGCGCATCGAACGGGAAAGGGGGCTGTAATGAAGGGATTGACAGCCAATACGGCACTGCTGCGCACCATACTGGTCGGCTTCGTGCGGGACGAGGTGCATAAGGTGGGGGTCAAAAAGGCGGTACTGGGGCTGTCCGGCGGCATCGACTCGGCCCTGGTGGTGTTCATCGCCGCCGAGGCGTTGGGACCGGAGAACGTCCACGCCGTCTGCATGCCCTACAGGTCCAGCAACCCGGAGAGCGAGGCCCATGCCCGGCTGGTGGCCCACGCATGCGGGGTGAACTTTTCGGTGGTGCCGATCACGGCCATGGTGGACGCCTATTTCAAAATGTTCACCGATGCGGACAACATGCGGCGCGGCAACAAGATGGCCCGCGAGCGGATGACGATCCTCTTCGACCACTCGGCCCTGCATTCGGCCCTGGTGCTGGGGACCAGCAACAAGACCGAGCTGCTGCTGGGGTACGGCACCCTGTTCGGTGACATGGCATCCGCCCTCAACCCCATCGGAGACCTGTACAAGAGCCACGTCTGGCAACTGTCCGAGGCCATGGGCGTGCCCCGCGAGGTGATCGAGAAAAAACCGTCCGCCGACCTGTGGGCCGGCCAGACCGACGAAGAGGAGTTGGGCTTTTCCTATTGCCAGGTGGATGAACTGCTCTACCGCATGGTGGACCAGCGCCTGACCAGGGAGGAACTGATCGCCGCCGGTTTTGCCGCGGAGTTCATCGACGACATCTACAAAAAGGTGCAGAACTCCCACTTCAAGCGGCGCCTGCCGGTCATCGCCAAGGTATCCAACCGCACCATCGACCG
Organism: Desulfuromonadales bacterium; assembly: GCA_015688915.1. GTDB lineage: Bacteria > Desulfobacterota > Desulfuromonadia > Geobacterales > Pseudopelobacteraceae > JACPFJ01. The sequence goes on along the minus strand of JAATGX010000181.1, from coordinate 10,423 downwards.
TGATTTCAGGTATTCCAGGGATTGGGGGAAATAGCGCTTGAAACGGCAGGACAACTCAACCCTGGTCTATTCCAGCGAAACCGGGCGGATACGGCAGGATAAGGGCAGGCATCAGGTCGCACAGCCGGCGCAACAGCCTTCCGACGGCACCGTGCGCCTGCAACGGCAAACCAAGGGTCGCGGTGGAGGCACGGTCATCGTCATAACCGGCGTTCCCCTTACCGGGGATGCCCTCAAGGAGCTTGCCGGGGCATTGAAAAAGCGCTGCGGCTGCGGAGGGACCGTCAAAGACGGCATTATCGAGATCCAGGGGGACCATCGCGACACCCTGCTGGGCGAGCTCCAGGTACGGGGCTACCGGGTCAAACTGGCGGGCGGTTAAGAAAAATACCTCGGCAGTATAATGGTATACGTATTCAGACGAAAGGCGGCGACGGTTTTTCTTGACCTCGCCGCCATTGTTCATTTATACATATTCTTTACTATTTACACGCACACTTCATGCGGGTGTGGCGGAATGGCAGACGCGGCAGCCTTAGGAGCTGTTGGGGGAACTCGTGCTGGTTCAAATCCAGTCACCCGCACCACGCAATTAATCTTATCAACGGTTATAACGGCTGATGCAGCAGCCGGTCACTCAACCAGGAGAGGTCACCACATGCAGGTTACTGTCGAAGCGATAAACCCGGTCACCAAAAAGATCAGCATAGAAATCCCTGCCGAGCAGGTTGATACTGAGATAGAAAAGGTCTATGCCGGAATTCAGAAAAAAGCCAAACTCCAGGGATTCCGCCCCGGCAAAGCCCCTCTGCAGCTCATCAAGCGCACCTACAATGACACCATGCGCGACGAAGTGATGCGGCGCTTTTACGAGAAAACCCTTTTCAAAGCCCTGGAGGAGCACAAGATCGAACCGGTCGACTCCCCGACGATCGAATGCGATGTTCTCGAACAAGGGACCCCGTTCAAATACAGCGCACTGGTGGAGGTCATTCCGGAGGTACACATCAGTGATTATACCGGCTTGTCGGTCACCAAGGAAAAATATGCGTTGAAGCCCGAGAGTATCGAAGGTGAACTCAAACGCATGCAGGAAAACATGGCGCAGCTTATCCCGGTTGAAGAGGGTCTGGCCGTGGAAAACGGCCATGTTGTCTCCGTGGACTACTCCTTTTCGGTGGACGGACTTCCGGAGGAGAACACCAGCGCCGAGGATGGCTCGATCGAAGTAGGCGCCAATCAGTTGATGCCGGGCTTTGAAGAGCAACTGATCGGCATGAGGCAGGGCGAGACGAAAGAGATTCGCGTGACCCTGCCCGAAGGATACCGCAACCCGGAAGCGGTCGGCAAGGAAGGCATTTTCCAGGTAACGCTCAAGGAGATCAAGCGCAAGGAATTGCCCGACCTTGATGACGAGTTCGCCCAGCAGTTCGGCGAATACGAAACCATGGAAGAGTTGCGGGCAAAAATGGTAGAATACCACCAGAAGCAAGAAACGGAGCGGATCGAAAACGAGCTGCACGACCGCATTATCAAGGCCTTGGTCGAAAAAAATCCGCTGGACGTTCCCAAGTCCATGGTCAAGAGCCAGTTGAACCATATGCTGGAGAACCTCAAGAACCGCCTGAAAAGCCAGCGCATGTCCATCGAGATGATGGGGCTGGATGACGACGGTTTCCGGCAGCGTTTCCGCGCTTCCGCCGAAGAAAAGGTCAAGGGTGGCCTGCTGCTGATGGCGCTGGTGGAAAAGGAAAAGATCGACGTTGATGATAAAGACCTGGCGGAGCGCTATGAGCGGATCGCCGCCGGAAACAGTGAAATGCTGGGACGGATCAAGGAGTATTATTCGTCAAACAACAAAGTCAAGACCTCGCTGATTGCCGAAATCAAGGAAGAGAAGGCGATCCGCTTTCTGGTGGACAATGCCGTAATTACCGAGGTTGATGCCGCAGAACTGAAAGCGGCCTGACAAGAAAGGGCACCATGTACATCCCGATAGTAGTCGAACAGAGCGGCAGGGGCGAGCGCTCCTATGATATTTACTCCCGACTGCTCAAGGAACGGATCATCTTCCTGGGGGGCGGCATCGACGATCATGTGGCAAACCTGATCATCGCCCAGTTGCTGTTCCTCGAAGCCGAGGATCCTGACAAGGATATTCACCTGTATATCAACTCCCCCGGCGGCGTGGTGACATCCGGCATGGCGATCTTCGACACCATGCGCTACATCAAGGCCCCCGTGTCCACGATCTGCGTGGGCCAGGCCGCGTCCATGGGCGCATTCCTGCTGGCCGCCGGCGAAAAGGGCAAGCGGTTCAGCCTGGATCATTCCCGGATCATGATCCATCAGCCGTTGGGAGGATTTCAGGGCCAGGCCACGGACATCCACATCCATGCCAAGGAAATTCTGCGCATGAAGGATGAACTGAACGGCATCCTGGCGGAACTGACCGATCAAAATGTGGAAAAGGTGTCCGCCGACACGGAACGCGACTACTTCCTGTCCGCGGCGGAGGCCAGGGAATATGGGATTATTGACGCCATCGTGACCAAGAAACCGGATATCGGAGGTACGACGCCATGAGCCGACGGGACACCAACCAGGAAAACCTGACCTGCTCCTTCTGCGGTAAGGGCCAGGAAGAGGTCAAAAAACTTATCGCCGGACCTGCTGTCTACATCTGCGACGAGTGCATCGAACTCTGCAATGACATCATAGCCGAAGAGATGAAGATGGAGGAAACCCTCGGGCCGGACGTGAAAAAGCTTCCCAAGCCCCAGGAAATCAAGGAGATCCTCGACGAGTACGTTATCGGCCAGGACCGGGCTAAGAAGGTCCTCTCGGTTGCGGTCTACAATCACTACAAACGTATCGAATCCGGCCTCAAACCGGGTGATGTGGAGATGCAGAAGAGCAACATCCTGCTCCTGGGCCCCACCGGTTCGGGTAAGACCTTGCTGGCACAGACCCTGGCCCGGATCCTGAAGGTTCCCTTTGCCATGGCCGACGCCACCAACCTGACCGAGGCCGGGTATGTGGGAGAGGATGTGGAGAATATCATCCTGAGCCTGCTACAGGCGGCCGATTACGATGTGGAGCGCGCCCAGAAGGGCATCGTCTATATCGACGAGATCGACAAGATCGCCCGCAAGTCCGAATCTCCCTCCATCACCCGCGACGTCTCGGGCGAGGGGGTGCAACAGGCGCTGCTCAAGATCATCGAGGGCACGGTGGCCAGCATCCCTCCCAAGGGGGGCCGCAAGCACCCCCAACAGGAGTTTATGAAGGTAGACACCACCAACATCCTTTTCATCTGTGGCGGGGCCTTCGCGGGACTGGAGAGCGTCATCCAGCAGCGCATCGGCATGAAGAGCCTCGGTTTCGGGGCCGACATAAAGAAACGGGCCGAAAAGAAGGTTGGGGAACTGCTCAACAAGGTTTCCCCGGAGGACCTGCTGCGTTACGGCTATATCCCCGAATTCATAGGACGCCTGCCCATGCTGGCCACTCTTACGGAACTGGACGAGGATGCCATGGTGCAGATCCTGAAAGAGCCAAAGAACGCCCTGGTAAAGCAATACCAGAAGCTGTTCGACCTGGAGGGTGTCCGGCTGCGCTTCACCGACGGATCCCTGGTCGCCATCGCCAAGGAAGCGCTCAAGCGCAACACCGGGGCACGCGGACTGCGCTCCATCCTGGAAAACTCCATGCTGGACATCATGTATGAAGTGCCGTCCCAGCCGAACGTCAAGGAAGTGGTTATCAGCGAGGATGTGATCTATCACAAGGAAAAACCCATCGTCGTGTACGAGCAACTGGTCAGCGACGCCGCCTGATCATGGGTGCGACACAATATCAGCTATTTCAGCTTGATAGCAGAATGGCATTTCATCATGACGTAATGACGGGCCATGAACCTTCGGAGGCAAAAAGTCTCTCATCGCCCATAAACTGCATGTTTGCGAGAAATTTTGCTTGACAGTTTCCGAAGCAATCTGTTAAACACTGAGTCGCCTTGTATTCACCATAAAACTCAGGAGGTGTAACGTGACAAAAGCTGAACTGATTAGCGCAGTAGCAGAAAAAGCCGGGCTGAAAAAAGTCGAGGCTGAGAAGGCGGTAGCCGCTTTCATCGCTTCCGTGACTGTTGCACTGAAAAAAGGCGACAAGCTGAGCCTGGTCGGTTTTGGAACATTCACCACCGCCAAGCGTGCGGCCCGCAAGGGTCAAAACCCTCAAACAGGCAAAAAGATCAACATTCCCGCCGCCGTTGTTCCGAAGTTCAAACCGGGCAAGACCCTGAAGGAAGCGGTAAACAGCAAGAAGTAATATTTTGATTTTGGGGTTGTAGCTCAGTCGGTTAGAGTGCCAGCCTGTCACGCTGGAAGTCGCGGGTTCGAGCCCCGTCAACCCCGCCATTTAACATAAACGGGCGAATAGCTCAGCTGGGAGAGCGCCAGCCTTACAAGCTGGATGTCACAGGTTCGATCCCTGTTTCGCCCACCATTCTACAGGGAAGAGAACCCTTTTCCCTGTTTTTTTGTCCATCCCATCTGTTTTGGGGTTGTAGCTCAGTCGGTTAGAGTGCCAGCCTGTCACGCTGGAAGTCGCGGGTTCGAGCCCCGTCAACCCCGCCATTACAACGAGAAAGGGCGTCTGCCGTAACGGCAAGCGCCCTTTCTCGTTTTTATCCATCCTGTTTTGTGTCGATCCGCATCTCGTGCCGTTTTTTGAACAAATCCATTGTAGAGGCTGGTCATCGCATGTACGAACCCATCTATGAACAGCCCATTGCAAAAGACGCCCCCCTGCCCTTCTCGCTGCCTGAATGGATCGCCCTGTCTCCATTCGAGGAGTATCTGGGCATGCGCATCGATGAGGCGGCCGGCGGCAGGGCGGTACTCTCCATGCCGTTCCGTGCGGCCCACTGCCAGGGAGCGGGGCTGATGCACGGCGGCGCCATCGTATCCCTGGCCGACACGGCCCTGGCAATGGCTATCAAGAGCCTGCTGCCACGGGGAACGCATTTTGCCACCATCGAAATGACCTTGAAGTTTCACGCGCCCGTGCGATGGGGAATGGTACGCGCAATTGCCGAGGTAGGGGAAAGGGGCGACCGGGATATTGCCGGCCAGGTTGAGATTGTCACCGAGGAGGGGATCAAGGACGCCACATTCAAAGCGGTCTTCCGGGTCAGGCGGGAGCCGCTCACAACCACTTAAACAGCCATTTTCAGCCGCTTCAATTTTTCAACCAGCGTGGTTCTGTTGATACCGAGCAACGCCGCCGCACGGGCCTTGACACCGCCTGAAAGCGACAGCGCCTGGGTAATCAGCTTGCGTTCGATCTCCGTGACCGCCGCCATCATATCCATGCCCCGCTCCGTCAGTTCGAGGCTTCCCGTGTCTGTCGGCACGCTTTGTCCGCACATCCCCGCCGGCAGGTCTTCGAGGCCAATCACATCCCCTTCCGTCAAGGCGACCAGGCGTTCCACCAGATTCTCCAGTTCGCGTACGTTGCCGGGCCAGGAATGGTCCTCCAACGCCTCCAGCGCCCGCTTGCTGATGGTCATTGGCGGCCGCTCCATGAGCCGGCAGCACTTTTCCAGAAAATAGCCCACCAGCGGCAGGATGTCCTGTTTGCGCTCCCGGAGCGGGGGAAGGTGGAGAGGAATGACATTGAGCCGATAGAACAGGTCCTCGCGGAAATTCCCCTGTTTGACCTGCTGTTCGAGATCCAGGTTGGTTGCGGAGATCACCCGCGCATCGAGCTTGACCGGCTTGTTGGAGCCGACCCGCTCCACCTCCTGTTCCTGGAGCACCCGCAGTATCTTGGTCTGCAGGTGTTGCGGCATGGTCCCGATCTCATCCAGAAAAATGGTCCCCTGATTGGCGGCCTCGAACTTGCCGGCCTTGTCCCGGATCGCCCCGGTAAATGCGCCCCGCACATGGCCGAACAGCTCGCTTTCCAGCAGCATCTCGGGTATGGCGCTGCAGTTGACCGCGATAAACGGCTTCAGTCTCCTCGCCCCGTTAAAATGCAGCGCGCGGGCCACCAACTCCTTGCCGGTGCCCGATTCGCCGGTAATGAGCACCGTGGAGTCGGTTTTGACGATGCGCGTCATCCGCTCGAAGACCATCTTCATGGTCGGGGAATTGGCGATGATATTGCTGAACTCGAAACGCCCCTGGAGCTGTTTCCGCAAATACACGTTCTCGGAGAGGAGTTGTTGTTTTTCAAGGGCCTTGCCGACAACGATCCTGAGTTCATCGAAGTTGACCGGCTTGGTGATATAATCGAACGCCCCCTCTTTCATGGCGCGCACAGCCGTTTCCGCCGACGCGTAACCCGTGACGACGATCACCTCCGTTGTCGGGGAAATGGTGCGCGAGTGCTGCAGGATTTCGATCCCGCTCTTGTCCGGCAGAAAGAGGTCGGAAACGATCAGGCTGAATTGCTCCCGCTCCATGATGGAGATGGCCTCGTCCCCTCCGGACGCCGAAACCACGGTATAGCCGGTGGATTTGAGGAGTAGTTCCAGTGCCTCGCGGCCGGAGTCGTCGTCATCGATCAACAGGATGCGGATTTCTTTGGTCATCGCTTGATACGCCTCGATCTTTGTGGTGAACGGGGAACATTTAAGCGGCAATCACCGCGAAATGCAATGACAAAATATGATGTGCCATTTCCCACATGCCGCCTTCCCTGCACAAAACCCCGCCTTGAACAAGGCGGGGTTTTGGAGGTTCAATCACCGGTGACGGTCCGTATCGACCGTTCCAGTCCATCCACGAGCAGGTGCAACTCTTCCAGACCGATTGCCAGCGGAGGGAAGATAACCACCGTATTACCGAGAGGGCGCGAGAAGATGCCCTGTTTACGCGCCTCATGGCAGACCCGGATACCGATCCGCTCTTCCCACGGATACGGCTGCCGGATCCCCTTGTCCGCAACCAGTTCCACCCCGGCGGCCAGCCCGCACTGACGCACGTCGCCCACATGGGTCAACCCTGAAAGGCGGGCAAGGCGCTCGCGCAACAGCTCGATCTTCGGCTGCAACGCATCCAGCAGCCGGTCGCTTTCGAACAGGTCCAGGCTTTTAAGGGCGATGGCGCAGGCCAGGGGGTTGCCGGTAAAGGTATGGCCGTGGAAAAAGGTTTTGAGTTGGGCGTACTCGCCCAGAAAAGCCCCGTAGACCTCCTCGTTCGTGACCGTGACCGCCAGCGGCAGATAACCGGCCGCTATGCCCTTGGAAAGCGCCATGATATCAGGCGTCACCTCTTCGTGCTCACAGGCGAACATCCGGCCGGTGCGGCCGAAACCGGTGGCCACCTCGTCGGCGATCATCAGCAGGCCGTGGCGGTCGCACAACTCCCGCACACGACGGAGGAAACCAGGGGGCTGGACGATCATCCCGCCCGCCCCCTGGATCAGCGGTTCGATCACCAATCCGGCGCAGGTCGCCGCATGCTCGATCATGAGCGCATCCAGGGCCTCGATGCACTTCATCCCGCAGGCCGCACGATCGGAGCATCCCAATTCGCAGCGGTAGCAGTAGGGTGACGGCGCCTGGACAGTCTCGAACATCAGGGGCCGGAAGGTGGCGTGGTAGATATCGATCCCTCCCACGCTGACCGCACCCAAGGTATCGCCGTGGTAGGCGTTTTTGAAGGTGATGAAGCGGCTCCGCTCCGGCCTGCCGCGATGCGCCTGGTACTGGTAGGCCATCTTCACCGCCACCTCCATGGCGGTAGAGCCGTTGTCCGAGTAGAAGAAGCGATCCAGTCCGGGCGGCGTGATCCTGGCCAGGCGGCGGGCCAGCAGAATGCTCTGCTCTCCGGCCAGCCCCAGCAACGTGGAGTGTTCCAGACGGTCCACCTGGGCTTTCAGGGCTTCGTTCAATTCCGTGCGGCAATGGCCGTGCACGTTGGTCCACATGGAGGCCACGCCATCAAGGTAACGGTTGCCGTCGCTGTCGATCAGCCAGCTCCCCTCCCCTTTCACGATGACGATCGGCTCCTCCCCTTCCCAGTCCTGCATCTGGGTAAAGGGGTGCCAGACGTGGCGTTTGTCCCAAGCCTGCAATTGTGCGGTGGTTGTTGAATCCATATCGTTCATGGCCTGAATCTAGCATAACCGCGGAAAGCGGGCAAAAGGAATATGGCCGTTGTACGGCCCCACTGATTTCAGGTGTTACGGACAGGTGCGCCGGTGGCGAATAGTCGCTACCACCCCAGCTCCCGCATTACGATCTCCGTCTCCGGCTGGTTGTTCAACCAGCCCGCCAGATACTCGACCGTCTCAAACTCGTCATTCCCGTCATGATGCGGCCAGAGCCCGAGTATGGGCGCCCCGCACAGGGATCCGATATGGTGGGGAGCGCTGCTCTCGGCCAGTCCGGGTGCGTCCGGATAGTTGTTGATGATCACCCCGGCCACGGAAAGCCCCATCTGCCGGGCACTGAAGCAGGTCAGTACCGTATGGTTGATGGTGCCCAGGTCCGGCCGCGCCACCACCAACAGCGACAGATCCAATTCCCTCACCAGATCTGCCACCAACAGCCCCCCGGCCAATGGCACCATCAATCCGCCCGCACCCTCCACGATCATAACGTCGTAACTGGCTGCAAGCCGCTGATAGGATTCACGGATCCGGCTGAAATCAATCCGCACGCCGTCGATCCTTGCCGCCTCGGCCGGTGCCAGCGGTTCCCGCAACAGGTAGGGGGTGACGTCGTCACTACAGACGACACCGGCCGAACGGCAGAGCAGCAGCGCATCGTCCGAGACGAGCAGGCCTCCCTCTTCGCGACAGCCACTGGTGACCGGCTTCATCACCCCCACGCGGGCCCCACTCATCCGCAGCAGATAGGCCAGGGTTGCCGCCACCACGGTCTTACCCACCCCGGTGTCGGTGCCGGTTACGAATATACCTTGACTCATAATTCATCCCTCATCCCTCATCCTTCATCCTTATCTCTAGCCGCACCCGCATTCGGCGATCCCCAACCCCAGATCGCGGATCAGGCGCCGATCAACCTCGGGGTCACGCCCCGCCTTGGTCAGGTAGTTGCCGGTCATCATGCCGCTGGCCCCGGCCATGAAGATCCATGATTGCAACTCGCGCAGGTTGCGGTCACGGCCGCCGCAGACCTTGATCTGGCGCTCCGGCAGCAGAAAACGGTACACTGCGATGATTTTCAGGCACTCCATGGGGGTCAGAAAATCGGCATGGGCCAGGGCCGTCCCCTCCACCGGGTCAAGGAAGTTGACCGGGATGGAATCCACTTCCAATTCGCGCAGGGTCAGCGCCATTTCCACCCGCTGCTCGAAACTCTCCCCCAGGCCGAAGATGCCGCCGGAACAAACCTTCAAGCCGGCACGCTTGGCGGCCCGGACGGTCTGCACGTCATCTTCGTAGTCATGGGTGGTGCAGATAGCGGGGAAAAAACTGCGGGCCGTCTCCAGGTTGTGATGGTAGGTCACCATGCCGGCCTCCTTCAGGATCAGGGCGGTTTCGTCGTCCATGATCCCCAGGGAGCAGGAGGGGAGAATGCTCGCCTCCGCGCGGATGCGGCGCAGGGTGGCGCAGATCCGGTCAAGCTCGGCACCCTTGCCGATGCCGGTGCCGCTGGTGATGATGCCGTAACAGGAGGCCCCGTTGGCTTCGGCCTGCTTGGCGCAGTCAACCATCTGCTTTTCATCCACCAGGGCATAGTTGGCCACCGCCGTGTCATGGTGGGCCGACTGGGCGCAAAACGCGCAGTTCTCGGGGCATTTGCCCGATTTGGCGTTGATGATCGAACAGAGGGTCACGTTGCGGCCCACACGCTGTTCGCGGATGCGGCCGGCCTCGGCAAACAGAAGGTACAGATCGGGGCCGTCAGCCGTTCCCAGGCGCACGGCATCTTCCCCGGAAAGGCGCTGACCGCGTAATACCGCTTCCGAGCAGTGTTGAATAAACTCTCTCATGAAAATTCCTCCCAGCGATGGTCAATATCATGCCGCATCGCATATGTCAACTTTGCAACACTACAAAGTTGACAATGGCTGTTGAGTGGGCGCATTTGCCGGCTGGTCAAGGGAAAAGGCCCTTTCCCGCTATCTAAGAACTTGTCCGTAACTAACAACCAAGAGGCCGGTCGAGTTTCCCGACCGGCCTCTTGGTGCAGGCAATTGCAATGGGCCGACCCTTACCCGGTCATGGCGACCACCTCTTCATAGGTCGTCACACCTTCCAGCATCTTGCGGATGGCGGCCTGGCGCAGGGTGACCAGTCCATCTTCACGGGCGACAACCATCAAATCGGCCAATTCCGCGGAATCGGTAATCAGGGATTTGAACCGCTCGCCCATGTCCAACACCTCGAACAGCCCGGTTCTTCCCTTGTAACCGGTGCCGCGGCACTCCTTGCACCCCGT
>JAATGX010000268.1 GCA_015688915.1 Desulfuromonadales bacterium | reverse complement strand
TTGGTGAACTTCTTGGGGTCCTTCAGGAAGGAGATGATTTCGTTCAACTCCTCCTTGGCCTCCTCGATGCCGGCCACGTCCTCGAACGTGATCTTGCCCTGGGCCTCGGTCAGCAGTTTGGCGCGGCTCTTGCCGAAGGACATGGCTTTACCGCCGCCCACCTGCATCTGGCGCATGAAGAAGATCCAGATCCCCACCAGCAGCAGCAGGGGAAACCAGGAGATGAAGATCGAGAACCAGGAGAATTTTTCCTCTTCCGGCTTGGCGTTGACGGTCACCTTCTTGTCCAGCAGTTTGTCGGTCACGTCGGCATCGGCCGGCTTGTAGGTGCGGAACTCCTTGCCGTCCTTGCCCTCGAACTTGCCCGAGATATCGTTGCCCTGGATGGTGACGGAGGTGATCTTGCCCGCGTCCACCTGGGTGATGAATTCACTGAAGGTGATCTTCTCGGCCGATGGCCGCGGTTTGTTGAACATGTTGAAAAGCAGGATCATCATCAGGCTGATGACCAGCCAGAGAGCGAGATTTTTATAAAACTGATTCACGGTTACCCCCGTTGTTGATATGGAGCTGTTTGCGTTGAAAATTTTATATAACTATCATATTTTCGGGTTGGGATACAAGCGAATTGACGGGTGTTGCATCATCACGTTCGACAGGGACGGGCACCGGTGACGCGCTGTCGACAGTGCCGTACCCGTGACAATCTCCATGAATGCGGATAGTTTATCAGATATCCGGATTTATGTTTGTCTTTCCGAAATCATGGCGTCATAATTACCGGAACATATCCATTGTGTGAATTGAGTCACGTGGGCCTCTGGCCGGAGGGATTTTGTATGCCTCATGCGAGACGCCGGGAAGCTGACCATGCCGACCATCCTTGCCGTTGACGACGAAGCCCTCTCGCTCAACCTGTTAGCGTTCCATCTGCGCGAGGCGGGCTTTATCCCCCTGACCGCGTCCAGTGGCGCCGAGGCGCTCGCCATCCTTGAGCAAAACCCGGTCGATCTGATCATCTCGGACCTGTTCATGCCCGGGATGGACGGCTTTGAACTCCTCAAACAGGTCCGCGAGCGATACCGGGATATTCCCATTATCGTCATCACCGCCCATGGCAGTGTCGAGGGGGCTGTCGAGGCCATGCGGCGCGGTGCCTACGACTATCTGAAAAAACCTTCCAATCCCGAACAGTTGCAGATTACCATCCAGCGCGCCCTTGATTACCTGCATGTTGTCCGTGAAAACGAACAGATCAAGGGGTTGTTGCGCGAACGGTTCACCTTCCAGAGTATTGTTACCCTGAATCCGGTCATGAAGCAGTTGCTGGAACGCGCCGCAAAGGTCGCTTCAGCCCGGCAGACCACGATTGCCATTTACGGCGAGAGCGGCACCGGCAAGGAGGTGCTGGCGCGCGCCATTCACTATGCCGGCAACGGGCTTCCCGCCGGCTTTGTCGCGGTGAATTGCGCGGCCATTCCGGACCATCTCCTGGAAAGCGAGCTTTTTGGGCACATCCGTGGCGCCTTTACCGGTGCTGATCATGACAGGGAGGGGAAGTTCAGCCTGGCTCGCGGAGGGACCCTTCTCCTTGACGAGATCGGCGACATGCCCCTGACGTTGCAGGCCAAGCTGTTGCGCGTTCTTCAGGAACGCATGTTCGAGAAGGTCGGCAGCAACACCGCTTTTCCTGCCGATTGCAGGGTCATCGTGACCACCAACCGCAATCTGACCGACCTGGTTGCCGAAGGGCGTTTTCGGGAGGACCTGTTTCACCGGGTCAATGTCTTTCCCCTGTTCGTGCCTCCGTTACGGGAACGGAGGGACGACATTCCCCTGTTATGTGAGCACGTGCTCAATCAACTGCGCCAGCACCTGGGTAAACCGCTTCCCGGAATCTCCCGGCAGGCGATGGAGTTGATGGTCGGCTATCACTGGCCGGGCAATGTCAGGGAACTGCGCAACTGCCTGGAACGTGCCGCCATCCTCACTGAAGGCGGATTGATCGGCCCCTCCCACCTGGGAATCGGCATGACGACCGCGAGCGACGTTCCCGTCGACAGCTCCGACGATTCCGTCACCTACAGCATCACGATCCCCGCTGACAAGCTCTCCCTCGCTACCCTCACCGACCGCATTCTGGCCATTACCCTGGAACGATGCGGCGGCAACAAATCAAAGGCCTCCCACCAACTCAAGATCGCGCGCAAGGCGTTTTACCGCACCTGATTCCACGGGATTTCGTCGGCTCCATCGCTTGTATTCCGGGTGTACCTATGTGGTACATATTGTCCCTTTTAGGCACACATATGTTAAGGACAATATTTGCAACCTACTGAATTGAAGCTATAATTAAGTTGGTACGTAAACTGCCTCTCCATGGGTGCAGACCCATATGGTTGTTCCCATAGGGTACAGGTGCGGATCTGCGGCGTGCATTGATGGCAGACCGGCATCCACAGGATTCGAGAAACTACAGAGGCAATGCACATGATTTCTGTCGAAAGGGGGCGCGTGTCATGACGATCCCATTACTTGATGGGAGTCAAAAACTCGGCGAAACAACATTTGACGAGCAGAATCAAGAGTTGATCGATACGTTCAACATGTTCTCCAAGGCCTGCCAGGAAGGGGAATGCGGCGATGTGATCTTTAATGTGCTCAAATATTTGAACCGGTATGTTTCAGAGCATTTTTCCTATGAGGAGGCCCTGATGCAGGTGTTCAAATATCCTCGACTGGAAGCGCATAAGGATGAACATGCCCGTTTCAAGGAGGATGTGGAAAAATACAGCGAAAGTCTGGCTCATTATGAAAGCCTTGAAGATCTGGCCATCAAGGTTTACCGGGTGTTTCTCAAATGGGTGATAAACCATGTGCGGAAAGAGGATAAGGACATGATCAGATACGTCAAACTGCGGACAGGGTGACTCGACTGGCGAACCCGGCTCTTCCAGATGGAGATGGAGACAGTGAGGGGTGTGTCCCTGATTCAAATGATCGGGTAACTATTCCTGATTCACCACCACCCAGACACCGTCGTCCGGCAGCGCGCCCATCCCGGCCTGCCGCCGGATGAGCGTTATTCCGGCCAGGTCCAGTTCGTTTCCCTTCCGAAGGAGGAGTACACCGGTCCTGCTGACCACGTCCCGGGACAAGACCAGGCCCGAAATCAGGTAAGCCGGGGCCACGCTGGCTTCCATGGCGCCGTCGCTCTTTTTGCCTTCGAAATAGACGATGCGCGTAATACTGCTGAAATAGGGCACAAGATGCGGGTCCAGGAGGGTTCCGGCGTGGTGGCGGGCGCTCATGAGCGCATACTCGGCCCGCTGACCCGTCACCCAATTGGCTGCCTGTGCGATTAAGTCGGCAATGGTAACCGGGCGCGGTCCGAGGGGTATGTCGTCTTCTGTCAGCACGTCTCGAATCCAGCTGCCGTACGCAGCGTGAT
>JAATGX010000002.1 GCA_015688915.1 Desulfuromonadales bacterium | reverse complement strand
GGGGATTGAGGGGTGGGTGAAGCCGGCAACAAGGTAGAAAATGGCGACTTCCCCCACCCCCTGACCCCCTCCCGCAAGGGGAGGGGGGACTTTTCACGATCATTTTGTCGACGTTCGGAATGTGCCGAATAGTTACCAGATTTGCAACTACTTCAGCACATTACAAACCTTTCACGGTAACAGTGATGGAGAGGATGCAGGGATAACGGATGTGAAAAAACATCTTGACAACTGAATTTTGGCCATGATCAATAACGTGCATATACACGATTACACGGTCGGTTCTCAACCTTGGCAAAAGAGTATTGCAACGAGGCGCAGTCGTGGGTGTAACATCATCAAAAAACAAATCCGCAACAATCGATCCCAGCATGTGCACCTGTGCGAACCTGCGCAGGGCGTCGCGGGCGATCACGAAGATTTATGACAAAATACTCGAACCCAGCAAATTGAAGGTTACGCAATACGCAGCGTTAAAGAGGATACTGCAATACGGTCCGCTTAGTGTCACCAAGCTCGCCGAGCTCCTCGTGCTTGACAGGACAACGCTTGTTCGAAATCTGAAACCGCTGAAATATTCAGGGTTCATAGAGAATTCATCCACATCCGATTCACGGGAACGGGCTGTTGCCATAACTGAAGCGGGTAAAACTGTCGTTGAAGCCGCCAATCATCACTGGGATAGTGCTCAACAACTGATTAGAGCACGTCTCGGCGAGGAAAGCATAGAGCAACTCGGCTCACTCGTTACAATCCTTGAAGGTTTTGTCGTGGCGGGGAGTGCCCCTGGTAGAGGCAGTATCGATTAAATTTATTTTATAAGACAAGCCGACTTTTTCTTCAAAGCTCATCAAAACAACATAGTAGTAATTATGGATTTACCGGAGATGCCGGAGGTCTTGCGCAGCAGCATGCGCTTGATGCTCCGGCTTTTTTTATTATTTTTTAACTTAATGTGTGTATATGCACGCTTTACTACGGAGTTCGACAGAGAGAATACACCATTCCGGCATCCGGTAATCAATGTTGATGCTCTCGCAAATGCAGCTTCACCCACCCCCTGACCCCCTCCCGTCAAGGGCGGGGGAAAAGACTTTTTGCGAATGCATCAATGTTGGCCGGGTGAAAATTCGACCAGAAAGGAGGGTAGGTGGCACCAGGGAACGCGCCCGGCATTTGGACAATGAAAAACTGGCGCACCGCATGAGACGATACGGATTCTGTACAACCGAGAAGGAAAGGAGATATGTAAATGAAGAATGAAATGGAAACTGTGGGCAAGAAAATCATCAGCATGTGCATGGTGGCCACGACTCTGTTCGGGAGCGTGGCGCTGCCGGCCGGCGCCGCGGAAGACAAGACCGACTGGAGCAAGGTGGCCTGGGTGCCGCTCAAGGGACCCTCGCCATGGAGTGAATGGCAATTCGATCCGGCGAAGGAGAAGCGTACCTGGAAGTATGTGGAGGAACTGAACCCGGCGGAGAAGGAATACTGGCAGATCGACCCGCGCTGGTCCCATGAGATCTCCCGGGACAAGGAGCGCCCGTGGCTGCCGGCCCAGCACTATCCCTTCAAGCTTCCCTACAGCGGCGAGGCGATAGCGGCCCTGGGCGAATCGGCCGGCGGAAGCTCGGTCATGTGCGGTCTCCAGACCCACAGCGGGTATCACATCACCCGGAAAAAGGACAAACAGGCAGTGGTGTCCAAGTCCGACACCATGTGCAACACGATCAAGCACTTCAAGACCTTTGCCCAGAAACTCTACGTGCTCAAGCCGGGCGAGGAAGAGGGCGCCCAGTTGACTGTCCTCACGTCGCCTCCCGAGCAGAACGGCAACGTCACCCTTAACAAGTTCTACAACCCCGCGCCGGGCATCAACAAGTTACTGGACCAGTGGACCTACACCCGGCAGCAGCGGCGCGTCCGCCGGGTCGCCGGCGCCAGCGGCACCGACTACTCCTCGGGCGGGATCAACACCATCGACGACAGCTTCACCCGGGCCTTCTGGATGTACGACTCCAAGGTCATCGGCGTGGACATCCTCTACGAGACGGTCAACGGCAACAAGAAACCGTACGGGGACATCAAGGGACCGTATCGGAAAGACGGCGGGGTGGAGTGCTACGTGGTACTGAGCAAGCACCGCCAGCCGGGCTACTACCTGAGCCAGTGGGTCACCTGGCACGAAAAGAAGACCCTCCACGCCATTCGGACCGAACAGTGGTCTCGCAACGGGAACTTCAAACAGGTCACCGAGAAGGCCCCGTTTATCCCGGTCAAGTACTACGGTAAACCCGTCAACATCTGGCAGGAGGCGTACAAAGGGGGACTCACCGAAGCGGGAACCGAGCGGCGGGCGATCATGATGGGCGGAGGCACATCGACAGTCTGGGACGCGGAACTGGATGTACAGTCCTTCGGCCTCGGCGATACGCCTGATACCAAGGTCCCCATGGAAAGATTCGGCAACCTGGATGCCTTTCCCGGGGGCCAGACCTGGAAGGAGTTCTTCCAGACCCAGCGGATCGAGCAGCCGTTCGTGAAGCCGACCCCGGTGGTGAATTTCACCGAGAAGGACTTTCCGCCCATTCCGCTGCTCTACCGTGAGAAGTTCCCCAAGTTCCGTAAAATCGCCCTCCCCTCGGAGATCCAGGAAAGGATCAAAAAGGAAGAGCAGCTCAAGCGGGGCCTGTTCTCGAAAAATTGAGGCGGGTTCCGGCAAGCCGGGTGTCGGCACCCGATGTCAATGTTGAGAAAGGATCAATTGTCATGGCAGCGAATCAAGCATACGCAGCAACAAGAGCAACAACATGCGGAAAGGTCGTACCATTCAGGCAGGACGTCACGCCGGAATTACGGGAACGGAATGTCGCTGTTCGTGAATCGAAGCGTTATGAGGTCAGCTTGACCCGCAACGAACTACCACTTACGGTTCAGTACGGCGACAAGACATATATCCTTGTCCTGACCAAGAGTAACAAGCTGTTGCTGCAGAAGTCGAACAATTAGCACGACAGTTTTTGGGTACCGAACATCGGCAGGCAAGCCGACATCATCTTCTCGTTCGTAGAGAAGGGATGTCGGCTTGTTTTTTCCCGCATCTGTGGGTAAATCTACGGCCTGTTATCCTTAAAACGGTAGTTCAATAACACGGAGATATGGAGTACATGGAGAAATAATAACAATTTCAAACTGATACTAATTTGATATGCTGATAAAAATTATCACCGGTAGGGAGAACCGGTTACACGCGACAATTCTCTGATTCTACTTGCGAAAATTGACGGATTTGTCATTCCCATACCACACGGGCAGCCAACCATCTGCCCGTTTTTTTTAACCTTGCTACAACTGCAATCATTGATTATAATGATATCAACGCAATCAATGGAGGTGCGCTTATGGCCAGTATCACCATTAGAAACCTTGATGAAACATTAAAAACCAAACTACGGCTGCAATCGGCACAGCATGGCTGTTCAATGGAGGCTGAGGTGCGCAATATTCTACGCCAGGTTCTCCTGCCGGCGTCGGCTCCGTCTGATTTTGCCAATCGTGTTCACCAGCGGTTTGTGGGGCTGAAGGTTGAATCCCTGCCGATTCCGACGCGTCAGGAAGTACGAACTCCACCGGATATGGACCTGTGATAGTGGGTGGCATTATTCTGGATACCAATGTGCTGTCGGAGCTGATGCGGTCCACACCTGATCCCTTGGTGGCAGAGTGGTTTACGCGCCAAACCGCTGTGGTGTTTTATACAACCGCGATTACCCAAGCGGAAATAGTGTTGGGTATTGCCCTGCTGCCTGCCGGTAAACGACGTGAGGTGCTTGCAGATGCTGCGGAAAAGATGTTTCGGGAAGATTTTTTTGGCAACATCCTCCCGTTCGATGAGTCATGCACAAATCATTATGCTTCTGTTGTTGCAAATCGCCGCCGATCAGGCTTTTCCATCACAACCGAAGATGCGCAGATTGCTGCAATTGCCTCGAGTCGCAGTCTGCCGCTTGCCACTAGAAATACCAAAGACTTCCTACATATTGAAGGGCTGACGCTACATAACCCTTGGTCCTACCCGTAACCGTTCCAAGACGTCTTGGCAATCCGGCTCCCCGATATTTTTCTGCAAAAAAAAATCCCCATTTGTCCGTCTTTTATGTTCTGTCATTTGTTCGGTCCAACGGTTCGCGCAGTTGACCCGTTCGGGCAGCTTTTCCGCCCGACCGGTGTCCAACTGCCTGGTGTACGCCCGTCATGGGCGTGAACTTATGGGGTGCAAGTCCCCTGTACTTGAATCCATCACCGTCGTGAGACGGGGCAAAAGTACTAGCCGACGGCAAGGGCGTCTCCG
>JAATGX010000243.1 GCA_015688915.1 Desulfuromonadales bacterium | reverse complement strand
GGGGGCGGATGAAGCGGACCTGATCGTTGTTCCCGGCGTTGCCTTCGACCTGTCCGGGCACCGTGTCGGTTTCGGGAAAGGGTTTTACGACCGCTTTCTCAAGCACCCGCACCGGAAGGCCCACTTGATAGGGTTGTGTCATGACTTTCAGGTCATAGGGGGAGCGATTCCGGCCGAGGTGCATGACATACGGATGGAGATCATCATCACGGACAAGCGGACCATCCGCTGCGGAAGTAACCGGCGCCACACCTTTGGCCCGGATTCACATAGAGGAGGTTTTTGATATGGAAGTGAGTATCTGGATGGTTGTCATAACCCTGGCGGTGGCTGCCGGGGCCTATTTTGCAGGTAGCAGGTTCAGCAAGAAGGATGCGGACTCCATCGTCAGGCAGGCAGAGGAACTGGCGACCAAGGTGATCGAGGATGCCCGGCGCGAGGCCGACACCATCACCAAGGAAGTGGAACTCAAGGCCAAGAACGCGGCTATCGAGGCCAAGGAAGAGTACGAGCACGAGATGCGGGAGAAGAAGAAGGACCTCCAGAATCTCGAAAAACGGCTGCAGCAGAAGGAAGAAAACCTGGATAAGAAGGTGGCCCTGTTTGATCAGAAAGAGCTGGATATCCTCAAAAAGGAACAGGTTGTTTCCCAGAAGGAACAGACCATTGCCCAGCGCAACGAAGAGGTGAATCAGGCGATCATTGCCCAGAAGGCCAAGCTGGAAACGATTTCGGGCCTGTCGGCTTCGGAAGCGAAAAAGGAACTGATGGATGCCATGGAGAGCGAGGCCAAGCACGATGTGGCCAAGCGAATCAAGGCCATCGAGGAGGAAGCCCGCGAAATAGCGGACAAGAAGGCCAAGGAGATAATGGCGCTGGCCATCCAGCGGTATGCCGGCGAATATGTGGCCGAGAGGACCGTTTCGGTCGTGCCGCTCCCCTCGGACGAGATGAAGGGCCGCATCATCGGCCGCGAAGGCCGCAATATCCGCGCCCTGGAGGCTGCCACCGGGATCGACCTGATCATCGACGATACCCCCGAGGCGGTGATCCTGTCCGGGTTCAATCCGGTGCGGCGCGAGGTCGCCCGGCTGTCGCTGGAGAAACTGATCGCCGACGGCCGTATCCATCCGGGCCGGATCGAGGAGGTGGTGGCCAAGGCCACCGAAGAGGTGGAGCTTTCCATCAAGGAAGCCGGGGAACAGGCCGCCTTCGACCTGGGCGTGCACGGCATCCATCCCGAGGTTCTCAAACTGATCGGGCGTCTCAAGTACCGCACCTCCTACACCCAGAACGTCTACCAGCATTCACTGGAGGTGGCCTTCCTGTGCGGTATCATGGCGGCGGAACTGGGCGTCAACGTCAAACAGGCCAAACGCGCCGGCCTGCTGCATGACTTGGGCAAGGCCGTGGACCACGAGGTGGAGGGTTCCCATGCCGTGATCGGTGCCGACCTGGCCCGCAAATACGGCGAATCCCCCAAGATCGTTCATGCCATCATGGCCCACCACGAGGACGAGAAACCGACCACCGTGCTGGCGATCCTGGTCCAGGCGGCCGATGCCCTTTCCGGCGCCCGTCCCGGCGCACGGCGGGAGATGATGGAGACATACGTCAAGCGGCTGGAGGACCTGGAGCGCATCGCCACGTCGTTCACCGGGGTCAGTTCCTCCTTTGCCATCCAGGCCGGCCGCGAGATCCGCGTCATGGTCACCAGCGAGCAGGTGTCCGATGAGCAATCGGTCGTCATGGCCCGCGATATTGCCAAGAAGATCGAGGCCGAGATGACCTATCCCGGCCAGATCAAGGTGAACGTCATCCGCGAAACACGCTCTGTGGAATATGCCCGTTAAGATTCTGTTCATAGGGGATATCATCGGCAAGCCGGGCCGCCAGGCGCTTGCCCGCGAGTTGCACCGCCTGGTGGACCGGCACAACGCCGATCTGGTGGTCGTGAACGGCGAAAATGCCGCCGCCGGCTTCGGTCTGACCGTCGACATTGCCAGGGAACTGTTCGACCTGGGTGTGCACTGCCTTACCAGCGGCAACCATATCTGGGACAAGAAGGAGCAGGTGCCGTTGGTGCTGGCCGATCCCCGCATCATCCGTCCCGCCAACTATCCCGAAGGGGCGCCCGGCATGGGGAGCGCCCTGTTTACCACGCCCGGCGGGGTCAAGATTGCCGTGCTCAACCTGGAGGGCAGGATCTTCATGAAGAACCTGGACTGTCCCTTCCGCACGGCAGACCGGGAGATCGAACGGCTGCGCCGGGAGACGCCGCTTATCTTCGTGGACTTCCATGCCGAGGCCACCTCTGAAAAGGCCTCCCTCGGCTGGTACCTGGATGGCCGGGTCAGCGCCGTGATCGGCACCCATACCCATGTCCAGACCGCGGACGAGCGTATCCTGACCCAGGGGACGGCCTACATGTCCGATGCCGGCATGACCGGCAGTTTCGATTCGGTGATCGGCATCGGCAAGGAACAGGCCATCTACAAGTTCCTGACCCAGTTGCCGGCCAAGTTCGAGGTGCCCAAGAACGATATCCGCCTGAACGGTGTTGTGGTGGGGATCGACGAAGAAAGCGGCAGGGCGCTCAGCATCGAGCGGATCGCGGTAAGTTGTTAATTTAACGTCTGCCACGGAGACACAGAGACACAGAGAAAATCATTTTAGTTAAGCGATTGAACGTCATTGTTTTCGACTGCGGTGCTTTTTTGCTTTTTCTCTGTGTACCTCTGTGTCTCTGTGCCTCTGTGGCAGATTTTTGAAAGGTGTAACCTATGACCGTAGCCGAACAGATGGCCGTCATAAAGCGCGGCTCCGTTGAGATCCTGATCGAGAAGGAACTGGAGGAGAAGCTTGAAAAATCTCTGAAATCCGGTGTTCCCCTCAAGATCAAGGCCGGGTTCGACCCGACCGCCCCGGACCTGCACCTGGGGCATACCGTACTGATCCACAAACTGCGCCAGTTCCAGCGGCTGGGCCACGAGATCAACTTCCTGATTGGCGACTTCACCGGCATGATCGGCGACCCGACCGGCAAGTCCGAGACCCGCAAGGTCCTGACCCGCGAGGATGTGCTCCGAAACGCCGAGACCTACAAGGAGCAGGTGTTCAAGATACTTGACCCGGAAAAGACGAAGGTCGTCTTCAATTCCGAGTGGCTCAACAAGCTGGATGCGGGCGGCATGATAGGCCTGGCTTCAAAGTACACCGTGGCCCGCATGCTGGAGCGGGACGACTTTCACAAGCGTTTCACCGGCCAGCAACCGATCAGCATCCACGAGTTTCTGTATCCGTTGATCCAGGGGTATGACTCGGTGGCGCTCAAATCCGATGTAGAGCTGGGGGGCACCGATCAGAAGTTCAACCTGCTGATGGGCCGCGAACTCCAGCGCGAGTGGGGACAGTCGCCCCAGTGCATCCTGACCATGCCGCTGCTGGAGGGGTTGGACGGGGTCAACAAGATGTCCAAGTCCCTAGGCAACTACATCGGTATCAGCGAGCCCCCCGACGAGATCTTCGGCAAGGTCATGTCCGTCTCCGACGACCTGATGCTGCGTTATTACGAGCTGTTGTCGGACATGACGCTGAGCGAACTGGAGCAACTGAAGCAGGGGCTGGCAGACGGCTCCGTTCACCCAATGGGGGCCAAGAAGGCCCTGGGTCGCGAGATCGTCAGCCGCTTCCATGGCGCCGGCAGCGGCGAGGCGGCGGAGGAGAATTTCGTCAAGCGTTTCAAGGAGAACGAGATCCCGGACGAGATGCCCCAGGTCGGCTACTCCCTGGCCGACGGCGCCGTGCTGCTGGCCAGGGCCCTGACCGAGGCCGGCTTGACCAAATCCAACGGAGAGGGGCGCCGCGCCATCGATCAGGGCGGGGTCAAACTGAACGGCGAGAAGGTGAGCGATACCAACCTTGAATTGGCGGGCTCCGGCGAGTACATCGTCCAGATCGGCAAGCGTCGCTTCGCCAGGATTGTGATCGGGTAATTGCCGGGAACAGGGGGCGGGTCTCGTCCGGCGGGGTCATCGAAAATCTCTGCACACACAGATATGCCTGCCCGGTTGTGAAAACCGGGCAGGCATATCTGTTTCAGGTGTTCGTGGGGCGGCGGGGTTTTGTCAGTTCAGCTTGAAGTCCGTTGTCGAATCCTTCAATTCCTGTGAGGTCACCGTAAGCTGGGCCACCTCTTTCAGCACGTCCTTTTCCACGTCCCCGTTCACCTTGGCGACATCCGCAACCACCTGTATATTGTTGTTGATCTCGTGAATCGTCGCCGTCTGCTCTTCGGCGGCGGTGGCTATCTGGCTGATCTGGCTGGTCACCGAGCCGATCTGCTCAAGGATCTTTTCCAGCGCCTCACCCGACTTTGCTGCCTCCAGGGTGCCTTTTTCGACCTCCATGACCCCTTCTTCCATCGACAGCACGGCGTGCTTGGTTTCGGTCTGGATCGTTTTGATCATGGAGCCGATTTCCTTGGTGGCCTTGGTGGTCCGTTCCGCCAGGGCGCGAACCTCGTCGGCCACCACGGCGAACCCCCGTCCCTGCTCGCCGGCGCGGGCCGCTTCTATGGCGGCATTCAGGGCGAGAAGATTGGTCTGGTCGGCAATGTCCTCAATGGTGCCGACAATTGCACCGATCTGGTCGGAACGGGAGCCGAGGCTTTCCACGGTATGAGCCGTGGTTTTCACTCGATCGGCGATCTTGTTCATTACCTGGATGGTGTTCTCAACCACCGTGGAGCCTTCCTGCGCCATGATATCCGCCTGTTTGGCCCGCTCCTCCGCCAGGTGGCAATTGTTGGCTATTTCCCCTGATGTCGCCGCCATTTCCTCATTTGCCGTGGCGATCTGCATGATCTGGCTGGCCTGATGTTCCGAGCCTTCCGACATCTTTTTCGATTCCAGGCGCAGGTGTTCGACAACGGACACGATGTTGTTCGACGATGCGGTTATCCTGCCTATGAGGCTTCTGAAGGCCTGGACCATGTCGTTCATGCTCGAACTCAATATGCCGATTTCATCGCCGCTTTGGTGATCGAAGCTGATGGCCAGATTGCCGCCTTTCACTTCCGCGACATTGCAGGTCAACAGCTCCAGCGGGCTGAAAATATACTTGGCCAACATGTAGAGAAATGCCGTCAAGGCGATGGTGCCGAGTATGCCCAGGGCGCCGAACAGGTATTGAAAACTTTTTATTCTTGCAAAGGAATCGGTCAGGGAAACGCGAATGTCGGCCGCCCCCAATACGGTCCCTTCCGCGACATTGTGGCACTCCAGGCAATTCTTGCCCAGCGTGTTGCTGCCGGCAATGTAGGGATAGATAGCCCTGATCGTGGTCCCCTCGAGAAAGATCTTGGCGACATTCTTGTCGATCACCTCACGCTCGTGCTCGTCCTGTGCGTATTCCTCATCGGCGCCCTTGCCATGATCGTTGTCCAGGTTGTGCGACCGCACGATCTTCAAATCCGCCGTATGCTTCATCTGGTTGACAAATGAGGTCTTGTTCTCTTTCATGCTGCCGCTGCTCATCATGGTCGTGATGGAAATCAGCACGGTATCACGCAGCTTTGCCATGGTCGATTTCTCGATTTCGGCAATCACGACCTTTCTGGCCGAATACCCGGTTACAAAGACCGTAATGAGTATGCCTATGGTCACGCACGAGATTATGGGAATAATCATTTTCCATCGCAGAGATGCCTTCATATCGTTTCCCCTCTTTGTACGAAGCTACTCAGCTTCTATAATGTCCGGCGCCGGTTTGCCGGTATGGTATCCTTGGGCAAGGTCTATCCCCATGGAGCTGGCCGCGACCAGCAGTTCCTCGCTCTCGATGTATTCCGCAATGGTCTGTATGCCGAATTCCTGTGCCAAAACCACCAGTGTCTTGACAAAGGCCATGTCCTTGGGATCGTTCAGCATGTTCCGCACGAACATCCCCTCTATCTTGACGAAGTCGATGGGAAGCCTGCGGATATACTGGAATGACGAAAACCCGGAGCCGAAGTCGTCGATGGCGAACTTGAAGCCTTCCAGCTTGAGATCAAACACGAAGCTTTCCAGCAGGGTCATGTTCTTCACCGTCTCCCGCTCGGTGATCTCGAATACCACCTTTTCGTGGTTAATATGGTAGGCACGGGTCAGTCTGATGATCATCGGGACGAATTCTTTGAGTATCAGCGACTTGGGGGAAAGATTGATAAAGAGGTAGCCGTCGTAACCCACCTCCCGAGCCTTTTCGAACACCTTTTCCATCAGGATGCTGTCGAGGCGGCTGACAATGCTGAGTTTCTCCGCGATTTCAATGAACTCGGCGGCCGGAATGATTTCCTCACCGACCTTTACCCGGCACAGGACTTCGTGGCAGACGATCTCTTTCGTGCCGGTCGTGACGATGGGCTGAAAATAGGGAATGATGCTTTTTTCTTCCAGGGCCCGGAGCAGAATTCCCGACATCTCGCTGCTCTTCTGGAACACCTCGACCACGTCGTCGTTGGTGGGGACGAGGACGCAATTTTTTCCCATGCCTTTGGCCTTGTAGGTCATGTTGTCGGCAAACAGGAACAGGTCCTTGGGGGTCTGGGCATGGGTCGGGTAGAGCGCCATGCCGATGGAGGCGGTGCCCCGGATCCGGGTCTCGTCCGCCGTGGTCACGACCATCTCTTCCAGC
>JAATGX010000094.1 GCA_015688915.1 Desulfuromonadales bacterium | reverse complement strand
TCGAACTCCAGGACGACACCGTCGCCGGTTTCATAGATATCGATCAGCGGCCGATTCTCCGCATCATCCAGTCCGTCCCGCATCTCAAGGGCATGCAGCAGGCTCTTGATCTCGCCCACTTGCCGGCTTACTATCTCCCGATGGTACTGCTTCTTGCCTGAAAAGCGTGGCATGGCGGACACCTGATCAATGGAAATGTGATGCCGAGACAGCCTGCTCGGATACTATAAGATGATGTAACCATTCCTTCCGCCATTGTCAAGGTTGACGACGTCGTTACACCGTGAAACGGAAAAAACGATTGACATGGGAACGGGATTGCAGGATATTTTCAAGTCTTTTGCGCAGTTGTGACGCTCGGGCTCTGCAGCTCCCGCCACAGGGACACCGAGGATCGCGGAGGTTTATTGGGCGCATGACTGACGAGCGGAAACGTGGCGTTTCCTTTCCAACGTACCAACGACGCAGCACTTTCTATTTCCATATGGTTTTTCTCGGCGGCTCCGTGTCTCCGTGGCAGATTGCAGATTTTGGTTGAAATTCGCAGACAATCCCGAAAATTGGAGAACTGACTATGGAACGCTGGTCAATAAACGACTCCGCCAAGATCTACAACCTGGACAACTGGGGGGCCGATCTGTTCACGATCAACAAGAAAGGGAACATCTGCGTCCATCCCTCCTCCACCTCCAAACAATCAATCGATCTGCGCGCCCTGGTGGACGACCTGATCAAGCGCAAGATCAAGCCCCCCATCCTGCTCCGCTTCATGGACGTCCTGCAAGGGCGTATCGCCAGCATCAACCGGGTCTTCAGGAGCGCCATCCAGGAGAATGACTATCCGGCCAAATACCAGACCTTCTACCCCATCAAGGTCAATCAGCAACGCCAGGTGGTCGAGGCCATCGCCGGCTACGGCAAGCGCTACACCATCAGCCTGGAGGTCGGCTCCAAGCCGGAACTGGTGGCCGCCATCTCCATCTCCACCGGCAACGGCCTGCCGATCATCTGCAACGGCTACAAGGACGCCGAATACATCGAAACCGTGCTCTACGCCACCAAGATCGGCTACGACATCACCATCGTGATCGAGAAGTTGTTCGAACTGGAGAAGATCGTCGAGATATCGAAGAAGACCGGCATCCAGCCCAAGCTGGGCATCCGGGTCAAGCTGTCGTCCAAGGGGACCGGCAAGTGGGCCACCTCCGGCGGCGAAGACGCCAAGTTCGGCCTGCGCATGACCGAGATCATCGCCGCCATCCGCCTGCTGGAGGGGAACGGCATGCTGGAGTGCGTCAAGCTGTTGCACTCCCATATCGGCAGCCAGATCACCAAGATCGACAAGATCAAAACCGCCCTGATCGAAGGGGCCCGCATCTACTGTGAAATGCGCAAGATGGGGGTCAACATCGAGTTTCTGGACATCGGCGGGGGGTTGGGGGTGGATTACGACGGCTCCAAGTCCAGCTATTTCTCCAGCGTCAACTACACCATCGAGGAATACGCCAACGACGTCATCTACCAGGTCAAGAACATCTGCGACGAGGCCGGGGTGGAATGTCCCAACATCATCTCCGAGTCGGGGCGCGCCACCGTGGCCCACTATTCGCTGCTGGTCACCAACGTGCTCAACACCAACACCCAGAACCTGATGCCCGACTTCGAGGAGATGCTGGCCCAGTCGGAAAAGGTGGCGCCCACGGTACGAAAACTGCTGGACATCTACAAGAGCATCGACCGTTACTCCCTGCGGGAGGATTACCACGACACCCTGCAACTGATCAACGAGGCGGTCAGCCTGTTCAACCTGGGTTACCTGACCCTCAACGACCGGGCCATCGCCGAATGGCTCTACTCCAGGATCATCAAAAAGATCAACGGCATCGTGGAGAAAATCAAACCGATCCCCGAAGAGCTTTCCAATTTCCAGTTGCACCTGCGCCAGACCTATTTCGCCAACTTCTCCCTGTTCCAGTCGATCCCCGACTCCTGGGCCATCGACCAGCTCTTCCCGATCATGCCGCTACAGCGCCTCAACCAGCGGCCGGACGTCATGGCGTCCATCGCCGACATCACCTGCGACTCCGACGGCGAGATCACCAGCTTCGTGGGTGAAAACGGCCGGACCAAGTCCCTGCCGCTGCACAAGATCAGAAAGGACGAGGAGTACTACATCGGCTTCTTCCTGATCGGCGCCTACCAGGAGATCCTGGGCGACCTGCACAACCTGTTCGGCGACACCAACGCCGTGCACATCACCTTCAACAAGAAGACCGGCTACATGATCGACACGGTCATCAACGGCGACGCCACCTGGGAGACCCTCAAATACGTCCAGTACAAGGGGCCGGAGATCCTCAAGAATGTCCGCGACAACCTGGAGAAGAGCGTGGCCTCGAAGAAGATCTCCATCGAGGAGAGCAGCCACTTCATCGAGTTGTTGGATAGGACATTGTTGGGATATACGTACCTGGGAGAGTAGATTTTATTCAATCCACCCTTTTCAACATCGCTCCAACAATCCAAAAAACCTGCCTCTTGCTACAAAGACGGCAGGCTTTTTTTATCTTCTATTCTCTGCCGCCTACTCCAATACCTCTTGTGCTCTCCAGCCAATCAGTATATTCTGGTCTGCGATAGACCAACATTTCGGAGGTCATATGAACATCGGTGTCTATGAGGCAAAAACACATCTTCCCGAACTGCTGGCCAAGGTGGAACAGGGAGAGCAGATCACCATTACCCGCCACAGCAAGGCAATTGCCCGCCTCGTGCCGGTGGAACCGGCGCGGCGGCATGACGTTCGCGGGGTTATCGCGGAGTTGAAATCCTTGGCCAAGGGGCGGCATGCCGACATGCCGGTCAAGGAGATGATTGCCGAGGGGCGGCAATGAATCATTTCGTTCTGGACGCTTCGGTGGCCGCCTCTTGGTTCTTCGAGGACGAGGGAGGCGACTACGCCGCCTCGGTGCTGGAAGACCTCAACGAGTCGGAAGCGCTCGTTCCAACCCTGTGGCCGCTGGAGATAGCCAATGTCCTCATCATGGCCGAGCGGCGGGGACGTTGCAGCGAGGCGGAGGCGGCGCGGTTCATCGAACTGCTGGAAAACCTTCCCATCACCATTGACGAGAACACGGCTCATCGCGCCACGCACGCAACCTACCAACTCGCCCGCGAGTATGGCTTGACCGCCTACGACGCCGCCTATCTGGAACTGGCCATGCGTCTGGGAGCGCCGCTGGCCACCATGGACCGACAACTCGCAGAATCGGCCCGCAAGGCCGGTGTACGGGTATATCGATAGCTCCTTATGTAAAATTCTTGTTACGGGCATTGCGCTGAACGGCGGATGCCCGTATTATACCTTGCCGTAATTGATCGACAAAACATCCAGGAAGGAATCCATACAAATGAGCAAAGTCCTCATCATCGGCGCCGGCGGCGTCGGGCAGGTCGTTACCCACAAGTGCGCACAGCGCCGGGACATTTTCAGCGAGATCACCCTGGCATCGCGGACCATTGCCAAGTGCGACGCCATCGCGGACCAGATCGCCTCGCCGATCAAGACCGCCCGGGTCGATGCGGACAACGTGCCGGAACTTGCGGCCCTGATCCGGGCCGAACAGCCGAAGCTGGTGATCAACGTGGCTCTCCCCTACCAGGACCTGACCATCATGGACGCCTGCCTGGAAACCGGCGTGGATTACCTGGACACGGCCAACTATGAGCCGCTGGATACGGCCAGATTCGAGTATTCCTGGCAGTGGGCCTACCAGGAGCGCTTCAGGAACGCCGGGCTGACGGCGTTGTTGGGCTCCGGCTTTGACCCCGGCGTGACCAACGTCTACACCGCCCTGGCGGCCAGGAAATACCTGGACGTGGTGGAAGAGATCGACATCATCGACGCCAACGCCGGTTCCCACGGCCAGCCCTTTGCCACCAACTTCAACCCGGAGATCAACATCCGCGAGGTGACCGCCACCTGCCGCCACTGGGAGGACGGCCGGTTCGTCGAGTCGCCGCCGCTCTCCACCAAGAGGGTTTTCGACTTCCCCGAGGGGATCGGCCCCATGAACATCTACCGCCTCTACCACGAGGAGATGGAGTCGCTGGTCAAGCATATCCCCACCATAAAAAAGGCCCAGTTCTGGATGACCTTCTCGGACAACTACCTGAAGCACTTGGAGGTGTTGCAGAACGTGGGCATGACCCGCATCGACGAGGTGGAGTACAACGGCCAGAAGATCGTGCCGATCCAGTTCCTCAAGGCCCTGCTCCCGGACCCCGGTTCCCTGGGGCCGCTGACCAAGGGGAAGACCTGTATCGGCGTCATTGCCCGCGGCACCAAGGACGGCCGGCGCAAGCAGGTGTACATCTACAATATCTGCGACCACGAGGCCTGTTACCGGGAGGTGCAATCACAGGCCATCAGCTACACCACCGGCGTACCTGCCGTGGTGGGGGCGATCATGATGCTGACCGGCGCATGGCATCAGCCGGGCGTCTGGAACATGGAACAGTTCGATCCGGAGCCGTTCCTGGAGGTGCTGGGGCCGATGGGGCTGCCGACCGTGGTCGTCGACGGCGGCGAATGGCCGGAACTTTAATAGGGAATCTGCCACAGAGACACGGAGACACAGGGGAAAATCGCAGAAACAATAAGGCAACATTTTGAGGTGTTGTCTCTGTCCATCCTTTAAAACGGTTTTGACTTTCTCCGTGTCTCTGTGTCTCCGTGGCAAAAAGGTTTAGATTATGACCGGTATCGACATCGACAAAATCCTGGAACTCGCCCCTTCCCCGGCCTACGTGGTGGATCTGGGACGGCTGCGCCATAACCTGGCCATCCTGGACCATGTGCAGGAGCGGAGCGGCGCCAAGATCCTTTTGGCCCTGAAGGCCTTCTCCATGTGGAGCACCTTCCCGATCATCAGGGAAACTCTGCACGGGGTCTGCGCCAGCTCTCCTTGGGAGGCGCGTCTGGGGCGGGAGGAGTTCGGCCGAGAGGTGCACTCCTTCAGCGCGGCCTTCAAGGAGAGCGACGTCGTCGAACTGCTGGAGATCTCCAACCACCTGGTGTTCAACTCCTTCAGCCAGTTGGAGCGCTTCCGCCCCTTGTGGGAAAAAGAGCAGGGGCGCGTCTCCATCGGCCTGCGCGTCAATCCCGAGCATACCGAAGGCGCAACCGCCATCTACGACCCCTGCGCCCCCTGCTCGCGCCTCGGCATCCCGTATTCGGAGTTCGCCCTTCGACTCCGCTCAGGGAACGACGCAGGAACCCTGAACAGGAACGAAGCGGGGGCTCTGAATGGGGATGAAGCAGAGGTTCTGAATGGGAACAAAGGGCGGTTCCTGAGCGGAGTCGAAGGACTGCACTTCCACACCCTGTGCGAACAGTTGTTCGAGCCGCTGGAGCGGACCGCCAAGGTTTTCGAGGAAAAGTTCGGCCGGTTCCTGCACGGGATGAAATGGCTCAACCTGGGAGGCGGCCACCATATCACCCGCGAAGGGTACGACATCGACGGGCTGGTGGAACTGGTGAAATATTTCCGAAAGAAGTACGACGTGGAGGTCTACCTGGAACCGGGCGAGGCCATTGCCATCGGCACCGGCATCCTGGTGGGCGAGGTACTGGACGTGGTGCACAATGAGATGGACATCGCCATCCTGGACGTCTCGGCCACCTGCCACATGCCGGATATCCTGGAGATGCCCTACCGCCCCGGCATTGAGGGCGGTTTCGATCCCGGCGAGAAACCC
Source organism: Desulfuromonadales bacterium (assembly GCA_015688915.1). GTDB lineage: Bacteria > Desulfobacterota > Desulfuromonadia > Geobacterales > Pseudopelobacteraceae > JACPFJ01. Next base: position 2,607 of record JAATGX010000094.1, on the reverse strand, counting down.
CACACCTACCGCCTGGGCGGGCCGTCGTGCCTGGCCGGCGACGTGATCGGCGACTGGTCCTTCGAGCAACCGCTCAATGTCGGCGATCGCTTGGCCTTCCTGGACATGGCCCACTACACCATGGTCAAGACCACCACCTTCAACGGCATCCGGTTGCCGCACATCTGCACCTTTGAGCCGAAGACCGGAGAACTGGATGTCGTGCGCAGCTTTGGCTACCAGGATTTCAGGGAACGACTTTCCTGAAACGCCCCCCGTCAAGGCTGGTGGGGACTTTCGGCGCTTGTCGGCCGGTTCTTGCCGATGGCACCGCACTTCTGGCACTTATATTTGCCCCAGTAGATCACAAGGAAAATCAATCCGGGTATGTACCCCAACAAAAAACCCACGACGATTATCAATTTGGGAACCTTATAGTTGGCTATCCATGTCTTCATGTTCCCTTCGTAGCCGCAACAAAGGCAGGTACGGTCAGAAGCGTCATTATCAGGGTCATTGGTCCTGTCAACAGGTTGGACAGCTTCAGACGACTTGTTTCTTTTCCAGGCGGAGTAGGCTATGGAACCGCCTACGAGGACAAAAAGCGTGATGACAATTTCCATGACAACCTTTCTTGATTACAGTTCTGATTTATAGTATCCCAACCCGTTGCATTGCCGGGGAAACCCGCCGTCCCGTCCGAAAATCACAGGTTCCGCCCATTATACGCAGCCGATTTGGTTAATCAAGACGAACCTTGCACAAGCCGGAACAGGGCAACAAGGGGAAATCCGATTGAAGTCCCCGGCCCGACAGTGTAAGGTGTGAAAAATTGCACCTGCGTGTAATAACTGCACGTGACGGGGTTCGTCACTTTTGAGGTGGTTCGTATGGAACTGAAAAACAGGATCTGGATGACCGGCGCCCTTGAGTGGTTCGCCTACATCGGCGACCAAGAGGTCTTTCTGGGCAAACGCGAGGTCCCCATTCCCCTGGATGAAGGAGACGCCTGGACCAACGAACTGGGCGACATGTTCAAGGTGATCGATGGGGCGATAGTTCTGACCGGAAAAACCGATCCGCCCAAGAAATACTGGTAAACCTGCGGGGGATGGCCCGGCCCTCCCCCGCCGCTTCCTCTTTACTTCACCTGACGGCTCTGTTATCACCATCCCATGTCCGCACCTCCATCACAGATCATCGAAGTCGCCGTTCCGCTCCCGCTGGACAAGAGCTTCAACTACCTCGTCCCCCCGCATCTGCTGCACCGGGTTGCGCCGGGCAAGCGGGTGTTCGTCCCGTTTGGCGGGCGGAAACTGACCGCTTATGTCCTGTCTGTCGTCGAAACGGCCGACCCCCGGAAATTGAAAGAGGTCATCGACTGCCTCGACGACGATCCGCTCTGGACCGACAATGAGCTGGAGTTCTTCCGCTGGGTCGCCTCCTATTACCTGCACCCCCTGGGCGAGGTCCTGAAAACGGCGCTGCCGACCGGCATCAACCTGCAAAGCCGCAAGGCGGCCGGCGGTGATGCCGAAACGATCGCGGGGGGGAGGACCATCCGCTACGAAACCTTTTACCGTCCCTGCGATGCCGCGGACCCGGAACGGACCCTGGGGAGCAAGGCGGCGGAAATCCTCGGAGTCATCAGGGAGGCGGGTGACATGGCGGCGGGCGAGCTGCGCCGGCGTTTCGGGCAGTGCTCGCCGCAACTCAAACGTCTGCTGGAACTGGGCCTGGTGTCGAAGGAGGAACGTGAAAGCTACCGCGATCCCTTCGCCGACGAGTCATGGGAGCGCGATATCCCGCTGGAGCTTAACCACCACCAGCGGGCGGCCTTTGACGAGATCCGCGGGGCGCTGGACAGGCAGGCGTTCGCGCCGTTCCTGCTGCACGGCGTGACCGGCAGCGGCAAGACCGAGGTCTACCTTCGCGCCATCGGCCATGCCCTCGACCAGGGGCGAACCGCCCTGGTGCTGGTGCCGGAGATCTCCCTCACCCCCCAGGTGGTGCGCCGCTTCCGCGCCCGCTTCGGCGGCGGCATCGCCATCCTGCACAGCGGGCTGTCCGACGGCGAGCGGTACGACGAGTGGCGCCGCATCAGGCGCGGCCTGGTCAAAATCGTCATCGGCGCCCGTTCCGCCATCTTCGCGCCGCTGGACAGGATCGGCATCATCGTGGTGGATGAGGAGCACGAGGCGTCCTTCAAACAGTCCGACGGCCTGCGCTACAACGCCCGCGACCTGGCCCTGGTGCGGGGACGCCTGGAGCGGGCCACGGTGGTGCTCGGTTCGGCCACGCCGCTGGTCACCAGCCTGTATGCCGTCGAGCAGGGCAAACTGGCGCTGCTGATCCTGCCCGAACGGGTGCGGGGCATCTCCATGCCCACGGTCGAGATCGTGGCAATGCAGGGGATCAAGGAGACCATCTCCCCCACCCTGGGCCACGCCCTGGCCGAAAATCTCGAGGCAACGGGCCAGGCCATCATCTTCCTCAACCGGCGCGGCTTCTCCACCTATCTGGTGTGCGGCGAGTGCGGCGCACCCCTTACCTGCCCCAACTGCTCGGTCACCCTCACCTTTCACCGCGGCCGTGGACAGAGTGTCTGCCACTACTGCGACTACTCCG
>JAATGX010000134.1 GCA_015688915.1 Desulfuromonadales bacterium | reverse complement strand
TATGACAAACAATGTTATACATATGTCATTAGTATCAGATTGTCGCAAAAAAGTGCAATCGAATTATGCGACGCCGGACGTGCCCGATACGACAAAAGCTCTCCACTAATTAATTCACCCGCTCAACCGCTCCGCCAGCAACTCCGCCGTATGTTTCACCTTCACACGAGCCCCATCCTGATAGAATCCGCCCCTGATCTGCATCACGCAGCCGGGGCAGTCCATGGCCACGACCGGTGCGCCGGTATCCTTGATGTTCTTCAGCTTTCGTTGCAGTATCGGCGCCGATATTTCGGGCAGTTTGAGCGAATAGGAGCCGCCCATGCCGCAGCACATGTCGCACTCGAACATCTCCGTCACTTCATAGCCAGCCGCGCGCAGCAACTCCCTCGGCTGTTCGGCCACATGCAGCGTCCTCTTCAGGTGGCAGGAATCGTGATAGGTGACCCTGCCCAGCTTCTGGCCCTCATTCAACGCCAGCCGCCCCTCATCCACCAGCCTCGTCACCAGGGTGGAAAAGTCCACCGTCTTTGCCGCCAGTTCCCTGGCTCCGGGCAGCCATTCGCCCCGGCCCAGGCTTTCGAAGGTGTTGATGAACTCGTGCTCCAGCGCCACCGTGCAGGTCGGGCAGGCCGAGACCACATATTTCACGTCTGCCGCCAGCAGGGCGTGGATATTGTCGACGGCATTGCCGGCGGCAACCTCATAGGCGCCGTTGTAACGGGCCGGGGCTCCGCAGCAGGTCTGTTCCTCCGGGAAGACCACCTCGATGCCGGCCTTGTTCAGGATCTTTACCAACGCCTCTCCCTGTTCCGGATAGGCGAAGTCGATCAGGCAGCCGGCGTAAAAGGCGACTTTCTCTGCACATTTCGGCTGTTTGATCCGTTTGAAGCGATCGCGGAAGGGCTCCTCCGCAATGGCAGGCAGGCTGCGGCCGGAGGTCAGGTCCGCCAGGAACAGGGGGAGGTGGCGGATGAATTTGCCCGACGCGAACGGCTTGCCGGCGGTGGCGGCGGCCCGCAGCATGCCGTGGAAGAGCCTGCGGTTGTTCACCACCGAGTAGATCGTTTTCTGGAGCAACGGCACCCCCTGGTCCTGCACCAGACGGCGCCGGATCTCCATGATCAACCCGGGGATATCGATCTTGCCCGGACAGACCTCCTTGCAGTTGCCGCACTGGATGCACAGCCCCTGGATATCCTCGGACTGCTTCATCTCGTCGAACCAGGCGGTGAGGATGGTGCCGATGCCGCCGGTATAGACCTTGCCGAACACATGGCCGCCGACGAGGCGGAAGATCGGACAGACGTTGAGGCAGGAGGCGCAGCGGATGCATTGCAGGGCCTGCCTGAACATGGGGTCATTGGCCATCTCGGTCCGGCGGTTGTCCATCAGGATGATGTGCAACTCCTTCATGGAGCCGTCCGTGTTGGGTGTTGGGCCGGTGATGATCGAGACATAGCTCGTCAGCAACTGGGCCGTGGCGCTTTTGGGGAGCGCCTGCAGGATCGGTGCGATGTCCGTGTAATTGGCAACGAGCTTTTCCACGCCCACCAGGGCGATATGGATCTTGGGCAGGGAGGTGACCAGCCGGGCGTTCCCCTCGTTGGTCATCAGCACGATGCTGCCGGTCTCGGCAACGGCGATGTTGCCGCCGGAAATGCCCATGTCGGCATTGAGGAACCTGGTGCGCAGCTCATTGCGGGCCACCTTGACCAGCCTGGGGATATCGGAAGAAAGCCGCTCGTTGACCTCCTTGCTGAACAGGTCCGAGACCTCCTCCTTGGTCATGTGGATGGCGGGCATGACCATGTGGGAAGGTGTCTGCCCGGCAAGTTGGATGATCCATTCCCCCAGGTCCGTTTCCCCGACCTCAATGCCGGCCTTTTCCAGAAAGGGATTGAGGTGGATCTCTTCCGTGGCCATGGACTTCGATTTGACAATGGTATTGACCCCGTTGTCCCGGGCGACCTTCAGGATGTATTCCCTGACCTTTGCCGGGTCGCTCGCCCTGAATACCTTGGCGCCGCGGGCCTCGGCGTTTCGCGCAAACAGCTCGGAGAGCGGGTCGAGATGGGCCGCCGCGTAGGACTTCAGCTCGGCGATCCGGCTGCGCAACGCCTCGAAGTCGATCCCCTCGTAGGCCTTGGCGCGGTTGACCTTGTACGCCTCGGAAAACTTGCCGAGGGCCCCGGTAAGGTTGGCATCATTCAGGGCCTTGTGTATGGATTCCTTGAATTCCGTCGTCATGAATTCTTACCTCCCAATTCGTCGCAAAAGACGATGACGAGGCGCTCCGGGCCATGCACGCCGATGGTCAGGACACGCTCTATATCGGCGGTCCGGCTCGCTCCGGTGATCATGGCGATGTAAGCGCTGTCTTTCGGGCTGATCCTGGTCAGGAGGTCAGGCAGGTCCGCCAGTATCCTGTTGGTGGGGCACAGGGCGATGTGGATGCCGGAAAGTGACGATACCATCCGCTGCTCGATGGCGGTCGAGTCCTGCACCAGCGTGCCCGTATCCGCCAGGGCCCAATCAACCTGGCTGATCCCGAATCTGGCCTCGGCGGCCAGTTCACGGGTGACAGCGAACTTCAAGCCGGGAACCGCCCGGAGCGGTGTTGTGTCCATACCGTCCAGGAATGGAGAGTCGGCCCACAGGGCGTGGGACTGGGGAACGTCGGCCACCCCTTCTTGTTGCAGGAACCGGATGATGAATTCCAACGACTCGGACTTTGCCGCGAAGCGATGGACCTCTGCGCTCACCCCTTCGGCCTTTGCCTTGAATTGGTCGTACATGATCCTGATCCCCCTTCCGCACTTCCTTCGTTGTCCCGTGTGTCACCATCCTTGCTGGAGATGGAAACATGTTTGATTATCGTGGCGGTTGCCCATGTAACGTTCCAGAGGGATTGATGGCGATCATTGTGGTAATACAATTTGTAAAACCACTTTATCTACAAGGTAATGTAACTTTGTCCTCCCTGTCAATAGACACGTTATATGCCCATAAAAAAATATATTGACAGGAGATTTACAAAAGAATAATTGGTAATACAAATAAACAAAACCTGATTCTATTCTACCACGATGGTATTCCGAAATTCCGGGCCACAGACATAACGACTTGTTCCGGCAGCCATATACTCACCCCCCACATGGAAAGGAGAAAACAGTCATGCCCTGGATTCAAACCTACACCCCGGTAGCAGGAAGCCTCGGGATGTCGGCACTGGTGGCCGCCATACCGCTTGTCGTCATCTTTGTCTGTCTGGCCGTTTTGAAGATGAAGGCCCACAAGGCCGGTCCTTTGGCCGTCGCCTCGGCCATCGTCATCGCCATCGCCGTATGGGGGATGCCGGCCAAACTTGCCGGGTTGGCCTTTGTCCAGGGAGCCGCCTTCGGCCTGTTCCCGGTGTTCTACATCGTCATCACCACCCTGTTTCTGTACAACATCACGGTCAAGGGGGGGCAGTTCGAGATCATCCGCGCCTCGTTGGCGGGTGTGACCGCTGACCGGCGCATTCAGGCGCTTCTGATCGCCTTCTGCTTCGGCGCTTTTATCGAGGGCGCCGCCGGGTTCGGCACGCCCGTGGCCATTGCCGGCGCCACCCTGGTGGGTCTTGGCTTCCGCCCGCTCTATGCCGCCGGGGTCTGCCTGATTGCCAACACCGCTCCGGTCGCCTTCGGTGCCATCGGCATCCCGGTGGTGGCCCTGGCCGGGGTCATGGGCTATGGCGATGACGGTATGATGAAACTCTCCACCATGGTCGGCCGTCAGCTCCCCTTCGTCTCCGCCTTCATCCCCTTCTATGTGATCATGATCATGGTCGGCTGGCGCAAAACCATCGAGGTCCTGCCGGCCATCATCACCTGCGGCCTTACCTTTGCCGTCTGTCAGTGGGCCACGGCCAGCTACCTGGGCCCCTATCTGCCCGATATCATCTCGTCGCTGGCGTCCATGGCCGCCCTGGTGCTGTTGCTGCGCGTCTGGAGCCCGAAAGAAAACTACGTGTTCGACCACGAGGAGGCGTGCAACGGTGTGGAGCAGCATCAGTATACCGCCGGGGAGGTGTTCCGCGCCTGGTCGCCCTACCTGGCCCTGACCGTGATGGTGCTGTTGTGGGGCGTTCCCTCCATCAAGAACGGGTTGGACAAGAGCAAGGTGGTAATCCCTGTGGCCGGTCTGGACAACATGATCGTCAAGAAGGTTTCCAAGCCCGAGGATGGGCTCAAGAAGATAGCCAAGGTGAACGAGGAGATCGACAAACAGTTGGCCCTGCTCTCCCCGGCTGATCCGAAACAGGCCGAACTGGCCGCCAAGCTGAAGGAACTGAAGGGATTGGAAGAGGCGTTCGTGCCGGTGGAGCAGGGACTGGCGGGACAGGGCGCCATCCTGACCGACGAGCGGCTCAAGTCCTGTGATCTGGTATCAAAGAAGATGACCGAAACCAAAAAGCTCTGCGGCGAACTGGTAAAGATCAATCCACCCATGAAGGATCAGTTCAAACCGCTTGAAAAGGCGGTCAGCGACCAGCTTCCGATCAAGCTGGCGGCAAAGTACACGTTCAACTTCATGTCCGCCGCCGGCACCGCCATCCTGATCGCCGCCTTTCTCTCCGCCCTGCTCTGCGGCGTCGGCCTGGGCGATACCTTCGGGATCGCCGGCAAGACCCTCTATGACATGCGTTTTCCGGCGATCACCGTGGCCTCGGTTCTGGGCCTGGCCTATGTCATGAACACCGCCGGCATGACCAACTGCCTCGGCCTGGTCTTCACCAAGACCGGCCACCTCTTTCCCTTCATCGCCCCGTTCCTCGG
>JAATGX010000288.1 GCA_015688915.1 Desulfuromonadales bacterium | reverse complement strand
TGTTGTTGTGGAACTCATCGCAGTTGAAGAGCTCCCGCAGTACGACCATGTCGCGCTCGCGGTTGGGCACCTCGATCCCCACGACACCCTTGCCGGGGATGGGCGCCACGATGCGGATCGACATGGCCTGCAACGCCATGGTCAGGTCGTCGGCCAGGCCGGCTATGCGGCTGATCTTGATGCCCGGCGCCGGGGAAAACTCGTACATGGTGATGACCGGGCCGGGGCAGATCTCCACCACCTCGCCGTCGATGCCGTAATCCTTGAGCTTCTTCTCCAGCAGGCGGGCGTTCATGGTCAAGGCTTCGCGATCCAGGGTGCGCTCGCTGGCTGGCGGCTGATCCAGCAGGTTGAAGGGGGGTGTGCGGAAATCCCCCTCGGTTTTGATGAATTCAAAGGTTTCCTGGACGCCGGCTGTTTTTGCGGCCTCCTTCTTCTTCTCTTTCCCCTGTTTGAAGGCATTGGGCCGCACCGGGGCGGCGGCTGACGGTTTGATGACCGGTCCGGCGGCCGCGGCAGGGGCGGGCAGGCCTTCCTTCCTGGCCTTTGCGCGCTGGCGCTCCTCCCGCTGATGACCGCTCCGTTCCCGCCAGGCGGCCCATTTGTTCTTGAGGGTATCCAGCCACCATCCGGCAAACAGGATAAAGGAGAAACGGGACAGGATCATGATCGAGGCCGCCAGGAGCGGCAGCAGAAGCAGCATGGCGCCGGTGGGGCCGACCATCCCCTTCAGCAGGCGGACGGTGACCACCCCGATGGCGCCGCCGGTGGAAACCTGCTGGCCGAGGAAGTCGGTCTTGTCGCGGAAAAAGGCAAACAGGGTGGAGAGGCAGAAGACCAGCCCGCCGAAGGCCCAGAGCTTGTAGGAGCGCAGCCTGATCTCCTTGAAGCGGAACAGGGTATAGGCCATGTTCAGGAGCGCGATGGGGACCAGGTACGAGGCCAGGCCGAAGGTCACGAAGAACAGATCGGCCACCTGCGCCCCCAGCCTCCCCCCCAGGTTGTGGATGCCCTCCTCGTTGGAATAGCTGTTCCAGGAGACGTCGGTGGCGTTGAAAGTCAGGAGCGCCATGAGGACGAAGCAGCCGACCGTGGCCAGCGCCATCCCCTGGAGTTCCTTGATTATCTTTTCATTTTTTTTGACTTCTTCGGCACTCATTAAATCAAAATTCCTCGGGGTTTGGATAAACGTGGATATATTACCCGTATTTGGAGGGGGGAGGCAAAAGAAAAATGGGGAAGGAACTTCTAAACCGTATGCACCTCGTCCCCCGGCCGGATGACTCCCCCGGTGATGACCCTTGCAAAAATCCCCTCCTTGGGCATGACGCAGTCGCCGGCCTGGTAAAAGATGGCGCAGCGGGTGTGGCACTCCTTGCCGATCTGGGTTACCTCCAGCAGGGTCTCACCCACCCGGAGCCGTGTGCCGACGGGGAGCGAAACCAGCTCGATGCCGCTGGTGGTGAGGTTTTCGGCAAAATCGCCCGAGCTTACGTCCAGCCCCAGCGCCTGCATCTTTGCGATGCTCTCCAAAGCCAACAGGCTCACCTGGCGGTGCCAGTCGCCAGCATGGGCGTCCCCCACGATGCCGTGATTCTCCCGCAACTCAACCGATGCCACCGGTGTCTTGCGCTCGCCCTTGCTCTCACTGATACACGTGGCAACAACCTTGCCCATTTCCCTATCCCCCTACCTGCGCCATGGTGAAGTTCTCGTGGCCATAGCCATCTTTCGTGATGTCGTGCCGTTCCGGCTTGGCCGCCACGATCTCGTTAAGCACCCGCGCCAGCCCTTCAGGGTCCGGCGGCCGGAGATACGGGATCAGGTCGGTCTTCTCGTCGGAGAACAGGCACCCCTTGGCCTGTCCGGTGGACGTGACCCGGATGCGGTTGCAGTCGCTGCAGAAGTGGCCGGACACGGCGGTGATGATGCCGATGGTGCCCCGGGCGCCGGGGATGCGGAAATCCCGCGACGGCCCGGCAAAGGCCCCCTTGTCCACCTGTTCCAGGGTGTGATGCTTTGCCAGGCGTTTGAGGATCTCCTCCCCGGAGATGCAATAGCGTTGCCAGCCATCCTCCCTGACCACCGGCATGTACTCGATGAAGCGCACCGGGTTGCCCCGTTCGCGGGTCAGTTCGGCCAGGTTCAGGATCTCGTTGTCGTTGATCCCACGCATGATGACCACGTTGAGCTTGGGAGGGGGGAAACCGGCCCGTTCGGCCGCATCCAGCCCTTCCAGAACCCTTTTCAGGTCGCCGCCACGGGTGATCTCGGCAAAGGTGCGGGGGTTGAGGGAGTCGAGGCTGACGTTCAGGCGCTGCACCCCCGCATCATGCAGATCAGCGGCCATCTCCGCAAGCAGCAGGCCGTTGGTGGTCAGGGCCAGGTGGCGCAGCCCGGAGATTCCCGCCAGGCGGGAGAGGAACCCCGCGATGCCGGCCCGCACCAGCGGTTCGCCGCCGGTGATGCGGACCTTCTCGATCCCCAGGCCGATGGCGGTTTCGGCGATCAGCAGCAACTCCTCGTAGGAGAGGATCGCCTCGTGCCCCCGCTTGACGACCCCAGCCTCGGGCATGCAGTAGAAACAGCGCATGTTGCAGCGGTCGGTCACCGACAGGCGGAGGTAATTTATGGTTCTCCCCAGGGAGTCAAGCAGTTGCACGAATAACCCGCTCCTCCACAAAATCCGCCACCTGGGCCGGGTTGTTGAGGTCAAGCACTGGCACGTCCAGCTCCAGGGGTTCGTCGCTGGCCACCGCCAGCAGGGAGGAATCGTGCTCCGCGCCGCGGCAGATCAGAGTGGCGCTCCGCTCCGCCCGATGCACCTCGATCTTGGGCAGGCCGCTCTTTTTGAACCCCTCGGTCAGGATCACGTCCACATCGCCAAAATAGGCGGCTACAAGTTCTTCGATTGGCGGAGACTCGCGGTGCTTCTTCACGACAGCCAGCTTTTCCGGCGAGGAGATCAGCATGGTGTCGGCTCCGGCCGCCGTGAGGCGGTGGCTGTCCTTGCCGGGGTGGTCGATGTCGAAGCGGTGAGCGTCGTGCTTGATGACACCCACACGGTAGCCGCGCTGTTTCAGTTCGACAATGACCTGTTCCAACAGGGTGGTCTTGCCGGTCCCGGATTTGGCGACGAATGAGACGGCTCTGACAGGCATGAACAGTATTCTCCCCAACATGATAAATGTATATGACATTACGAATGTAACGTAAAGGAGCGGCAAGCGCAAAGGAAAAGCTGATTTTCTTGACCTTTGTCATGTATCATCGGCTGCCGGCGAGGCATGATGACAACCATGGAAACACTTACGAAGCTTCAGAAAAAGGATATCAAGCTGATCGGAAAGTTCGTCGAGGTCTACTGCAAAGGCAGGCATGGCGCGACGGAACGGCAGTCATTCAGCCTGCCGGCGGGATTGGGGGAACGACGTCTCTGTCTTGAATGTTCGGAATTCATGCGGTACGCCGTTACCAGACGGATCAAATGCCCCCTGGAAGCCGAAAAACCGTCCTGCAAAAAGTGCCGCACCCATTGCTACAACAAGGCGAACCTGGCAAAGGTGAAGGAGATCATGGCGTACTCGGGGATGAAGCTGATGTTGCGGGGGAGGCTGGATTATATCTGGCATTACTTCTTTTAAACCAGGCCAAATCTGCCACAGCGGCACGGAGACACAGAGGAAATCAAGAGATCAAAGCGATACGGCATCATTTTAAAAACATCGGTAAGGAGAACATCATGCTGAGGAAGATCGTAAAGATAGACCAGGATAAATGTGATGGTTGCGGATTGTGCGTCCCGTCGTGCGCCGAGGGGGCCATCACCATCGTGAACGGCAAGGCGCGACTGGCGGCGGAAAATCTGTGCGACGGCCTGGGCGCCTGTCTGGGCGAGTGCCCGTGGGACGCCATTACCGTCGAGGAGCGGGAGGCGGATGGGTTTGACGAGATAGCGGTGGAAAAACACCTGTCGGCCCAGGGCAAGCCGGCCCCGGCCCACCATCCGGCCGCCCCTCCCCCCCACCCCCACCACGGTGGTGGCGGTTGTCCCGGCTCGCGGGCCATGAGCTTTGCCCGTCCGCAGGAGTCGGCCGCCGAGCCGGCCGGCGGCCGCCAAAGCCAGTTGGGCCAGTGGCCGGTGCAACTCAGCCTGGTTTCCACCACCGCCGCCTACTTTCAGGGCGCCGACCTGCTGATCACCGCCGACTGCGTGCCGGTGGCCTATGCCGGTTATCACGAGGACTTCCTCAAGGGGCGCGCGGTCGTCATGGGATGTCCCAAGTTGGATGACAACCAGTTTTACCTGCAAAAACTGACCGAGCTGTTCTCTAAATCGGACATCAAAAGCGTGACCGTCCTGAAGATGGAGGTGCCCTGTTGCGGCGGGATCGCCATGGCTGCCCGCCAGGCGTTGACGGCCAGCGGCAGGCAGATCCCCTACAAAGAGATCACCATCGGCATTCATGGGGAGATCAAGGCGTAACGGCTACGGGGCGGCGATGCGGCGGATTCTCCGGCGACTCGGCGGGCATCCTTGTGTCACTACCTGTCGGCCATGACGCTGGCGCGCCAGTTGAAGGCGTCCCGCTGCGCGGCGAGCAGCAGGGCAAGGGGGATATCGGTCTTTTCCACCAGCTCCTGGACCTCTCCGAAGTTGGTCCGTTCGAGTGTCTCGGCCAGTGCCAGCAGGATGCCCAGCTCCCCTTCACGATTGAGCAGGGCGTCCACGACCTCGTCGCTCAGATGCAAGTGCTTGACGACCTCGTCCAGGGATGTGTCGAAAAGGGTATCCATCAGCGACAGGATGCCGGTCATGAAGGCCGCTTCCACCGGGTCGCTGCCGCGGGGAAGTCCACTGCGCTCCATGACCAGGTATTCCATCAGGCGTCCCCGTACGGCGGCCATTTCCAGCAGCGGGTTGTCGATCCCTCTGCTGTCGGACCCGGCAAAGGTAGCCAGTTGCACCCAGCGGCGCAGTTTGTCGATTCCCAGGATCATGATGGCGTGACGGAGGTTTTTGATCTTCTCCCGCAGGCCGATATGCACCGAATTCACCAGCTTCAGCAGGTTGTAGGAAAGTTCGGGCGCGGTGCGGAATACATCCTGGATCTCGTCCAGGTGCGCCTCGTCCCGCAGGCAGGAAAGCAGCCGCAGCATGGTGATGTGTGACGGTTCGAGCCCCCTGCGGTTGAGCACCACCGGCCGTGCGAAGAAATATCCCTGAAACAGGTCGAACCCCAGTTCCAGGCAATCCTGAAACTGTCCCACGGTTTCCACACGCTCCGCCAGGAGCTTGACCGGGAACCGACGCAACGCGGTGACGATCTCCGGCAGCATCTCCTGGGACGTCTCCAGGATGTCGATCTTGACGATATCCACGAGCCGGTACAGATCCTCGTGTTCCGGGGCATAGACATGATCGTCGAGGGCGAGGCGGAATCCCTTGGCTTTCAGTTCCCTCGACCGTTCGCGCACCACGTCGGTCAGGCGCACCGATTCCAGCAGTTCGATGATAGTTTGCTCGTGGGGGAGGATTTCCACCATGTCGGACAGGAGCACCTCTTCGGTGACATTGATGAATCCGAGCTTGTCACCCAGCACCTCGTGGAAACCGAAATCGGCCAACGTGCTGGCGATGACGCTCATGCTGGCCCGATTCTGACTCTCGTATTCGCTCACGTTCCTCTCGGTGGAGCGAAACAGGAGTTCATAGCCCACGATCTCCTGCTGGGAATCCAGGATTGGCTGTCTGCCCAGGAAAAAGGTGTTGTGATGCGGTGCGGCGCCGTTCATGCCGGATGAACCATCCTCTCTGTCGCAAAGCTGCTGGCCATTATTCCGGCAAACTGTACCACGAGCAACCGATTACGCCAAATAAACTTAATGATCGCAGTCTTTTTTTCTCCGGCGTCACGGTCTGCCCTTCCCGCGAACCCGTGCTTTCATGGTCGCTTCCGCCCGGGCTGCCCATCATCCTCCGCGCAGCGCCACTTGCCGACAGCGTGCCTCGTATGCTACAACAGCGCCTATGCTCCAACTGATCAACCTCTCCAAAGATTTTGCCGGCACCCCGCTTTTCACCAACATCTCCTGGCACTTGAAAAAGAGTGAACGGGTGGCCTTGGTGGGTGAGAACGGGGCCGGCAAATCGACCCTGATGCGGATCATCGCCGGGCTCACCGAAGCCACCGGCGGCGAGATCCAGTTCGCCCGCGGCGCCAAGGCCGCCTACCTCCCCCAGGACGGGATCGTCACCACGGGCCGGATGCTGTTCCACGAGGCCCGGGCCGCCTTCGGCGACCTGCTGGCCATGGAGGAGGAGTTGCACCGCCTGGGGCAGGAGCTGGAACGGCTGGCCCACGACTCCCCCGAGCATGAACAACTTCTCCATCGCTATGGCGAGTTGCAGGAGCAGTTCCGTCACGGCGGCGGTTATACCATGGAGGCGGAGATCGGCACGGTGCTCAAGGGGCTGGGATTCTCCGCGTCCGACTGGCACCGGGACTGCGGCGAGTTCTCCGGCGGCTGGCAGATGCGCATCGCCCTGGCGCGGCTGCTGCTGCAACGGCCGGACGTGCTGCTCCTGGACGAGCCGACCAACCACCTGGACATCGAGGCCCGCAACTGGCTGGAGGAATACCTCTGCTCCTATCCCGGCTCGGTGATCCTGGTCTCCCACGACCGTTTCTTCATGGACCGGGTATGCAGCCGCATCGCCGAGGTCTGGAACCACGCCATCAGCGACTACCATTGCAGCTATTCCCGTTATCTCGACCAGCGCGAGGAGCGGGTATCGGCCCTGCGGGAGGCCAAGCGCATCCAGGATGAAGAGGTGGAAAAGGCCGAGGACTTTATCCGGCGTTTCCGTTACCAGGCCAACAAGGCTTCCCTGGTCCAGTCGCGCATCAAGCAGTTGGAAAAGGTTGAACGGATCGTGCTGCCGCCGGAGCGGAAGCGGATCCGTTTCCATTTCCCGGAAGGCCCCAAGAGCGGCAAGACCGTCATGGAGTTGCGGGGGCTGGCCAAATCCTACGGCAGCCATACCGTGTTGAACCGCATCGACTTCACAGCCGAAAAGGGGGAGCGCATCGCCCTGGTGGGGCACAACGGGGCCGGCAAATCGACCCTGATGTCGGTCCTGGCGGGTGCGGAATTCCAGGCAGGGGAACGGATCGTGGGACATAACGTGGTCATGGACTATTTCGCCCAGGACCAGGCCAGCGTGCTGGACTCCGGCCGCACCGCCTACGAGGAGTTGTACGCCGACGCCCCCTACGCCATGGTGCCGCGGCTGCGGGACATCCTGGGGGCATTCCTCTTTTCCGGGGACGATATCCACAAAAAGGTCGGGGTGCTCTCCGGCGGCGAGCGCAACCTCCTGGCCCTGGCCAAGATGCTGCTGCGCCCGTCCAACCTGCTGCTCATGGACGAACCGACCAACCACCTGGACCTGTTCAGCAAGGAGGTGCTGCTGGACGCGCTCAAGGGGTTCGACGGCACGGTGGTGTTCGTCTCGCATGACCGTTATTTCGTCAATGGCTTGGCCACACGGATCGTGGAGGTTGAGGGTGGGAAGCTGGAGAATTATTACGGCGATTACGAGTATTACCTGGAAAAGAGGGAAGGGATTGCCGCGACCGTTTCCGGTCCTCGGCCCTTGGCTGGCAATCATTCATCGCCCAGGATAGCCGAAGCCCAGGCTGCCGCACCCTCGCCGCTGCCGGAGAAGGAAGATCGCAAGAGGGGACGTGAAGAAGAGAAGCAGCGCAAGCGGGAGGAACAGAACCTCCTGAAAAGGCTGGGAGAGATTGAGGGAGAGATCGGCCGCACCGAGAAAGAGATTGCCCGGTTGGAGTCGGAGATGAACGCCCCCGGTTTCTTCGACGATCCCGAGCGGGGCGCCGAGGCCGGGGAACGGCACGTGGCGCTCAACCAGCGGCTGGAGGAGCTGTACCGGGAGTGGGAAGGGTTGTCGGGGTAGGTTTGTTGGATGGCCGCTTGGCGATGTACTTATTACCCATGTACACGATTGTCACCCATGCCAATTTCAAAATACCTATCCCTAAGTGGACTGTTGGAATTGAGTGTATGTTCCATCAGTTCCTCTTTCAACATCGTTATTAACCGGTTCACGCACACACATATGAACCGGTGATTCCCCCAAATGGAACATTTCTATCGATTCATTCCCCACAGCCTTACCAGCATATCCGATTTCCGTGAGCCAACTCCGTGCCACAGAGAAATAAGTCCGACATAATCCTCGGTCACCTCATAGATGATGCAGTATTTGACCGGCCCGGAATCGATGTACAACTCTTTCAGCACTGCCTGTTGACCGGCGAGTAGATAGGGAGCATCAGTACCTGCAAGATTGTTGTCATAGAGAAATTTTTCAGCGGATTCTATGCGATCCAGAAAAGCATCCGCAACTTCAACCCGATAGCGCTCAGCCAAATTCCCCGCATAGTGCCTGACTCGTGATTGATATTCCAGAGAACGTTTAAGCGGATGTTTTGACATTCCGAAGCTCTTTTCTTACGGAGTCGAAAAATGTATCATCTTCCGCAACAACAGTACCGAGACCCGAATGAAGTTCGTACCATCCACGTTCCACTGACTCGAAAAACTCCTTTTGTTCGTCAGCACTGCGCACATACATCCGTAACGAATCCCGAATTACATCCTGCTCATTGCGCCCTTCACGTTGAGCAATCCGCTTCAGGTTCATGCTATCGGCTTCGTCAAGCCTGAGACCCAGCTGTCTGCTTCCCATAGAAGACCTCCCTATTGGTATCTTTTATAGCACTGTACATCACAAGACATCAGGTGGCAATTATTCAATGTCATCGATGCAGAGATTGATCAATTTCGTGGTGGTTATTAACGGTAATGAGGCTGACCGGGCGGCTTTTCGGCCCGGTCGTGCCGATCGTTGGGAGTCTTGCCTAGGTATTGTTCTCAATTATGCCAACCATATGACTGTTGCCACCAGAGCCAGCATTGCAGTGTAGTTTCTGGCTAGGCGCTCATATCGTGTGGCAATTCTTCGGTAGTTTTTAAGTTTCTGAAAGAAACGCTCAACCAG
>JAATGX010000229.1 GCA_015688915.1 Desulfuromonadales bacterium | reverse complement strand
GGCGGCTACTACGTCCAGCCGACCCTGTTCAAGGGGCACAACAAGATGCGGATCTTCCATGAAGAGATCTTCGTGCCTGTGCTGGCTGTAACCACCTTCTAGGACGAGGCGGAGGCCCTGGCCATTGCCAATGACCCCCCGTATGGCCTCGGCGCCGGCGTGTGGAGCCGCGACGGCAACGTCGCCTACCGCATGGGCCGCGCCATCAAGGCCGGCCGGGTCTGGACCAATTGCTACCACGCCTATCCGGCCCACGCCACCTTCGGCGGCTACAAGGAGTCCGGCATCGGCCGGGAAACCCACAAAGTGATGCTCGACCACTATCAGCAAACCAAAAACCTGCTGGTCAGTTACAGCCCGAAGGCGCTGGGCTTCTTCTAGCACTCGAATCAATACTCATTCCAATGTGCGTTCAAGCTGACACCCTACCACCCCTGGCCCCTCCTAAAATAGGCGGGGGATTTCATCCCCCCTCCTTGAACAGGAGGGGCTGGGGGTGGTCGCTTTTAGTATCATCTTGATTGCGACCTGTAATCACAATTCATTCCCTCCCCCCTAGGCCCTTTTGGCCCGCAAGGGGGATAATTTTACACAGAAACACGCATGCACAGAGGTACTCAATGCTCGTCATCTCCTGCATCAAACAGGTTCCCGACACCACCCAGGTACAGATCGACCCGGTCACCAACACCCTGATCCGGGACGGCATCCCTTTCATCATAAACCCCTACGATGCCCATGCCCTGGAAGAGGGGCTGAGGCTCAAGGATCGCTACGATGTGCGGACCGTCGCGCTCTCCATGGGGCCGCCCAACACCGAGGCGACCCTGCGCAAGGCCTGCGCCCTTGGCGTGGATGAGGCCATATTGCTCTCCGACCGCGCTTTCGGCGGCGCCGACACCCTGGCCACCAGCAAGGTACTCTCCGCCGCCATCGAGCGTCTTGCCGCGCAGGAGGATGTCGGCATCGTCTTCTGCGGCAAACAGACCATTGACGGCGACACCGCCCAAGTCGGCCCCGGCATCGCCTCCCGCCTGGGATTCAGCCAGCTGACCCTGGTGGACCGGATCGAATCCATCGATTTTCCGCGAAAGACCATCACGGTGCGCCGCAAACTGGAAGGGCGCCACGAGATCGTCGAAGCGCCGCTGCCGGTCATGATCACCGTGGTCAGGGAACTGAACCGCCCCCGTTACCCGGTCGTAGCGATGCGCCTGGCCGCACGGGAGGCGGCAATCACGGTGTGGGACAATTCGGTTCTGAAGCTGGACGCGGCAACGGTAGGGCTGAAAGGCTCACCGACCTGGGTCAGCAAGATCTTTTCCCCGGAGCGGGACCAAGGGGAGATCATCGGTGACGGCATCAAAAATCCGGTGGGAACAGCCTCTCTCCTGCTGGACAAGCTGCTCGACAAGGACCTGTTGACGATATGACCAACCACATAATGAAACCTGAATAGGGTCATGCTTCCGCTTTGGTGATTAACCGTTCCCTCTCCCTGAGGGAGAGGGCTAGGGTGAGGGGACAGAGTTGGATTATGCGACACTGTTGCCCCCTCATCCGGCCTTCGGCCACCTTCTCCCTCAGGGAGAAGGGACGAGCGGAAGATCAGCCCTGTTCTGGTAACGAAAAGGTTTATCCAACAATGAGCGATACGAAACCAAAACCGAAGAAACCCCGCGGCACGGCGCGGCTCATTTCCGGCAGATGCATCGCCTGCGGGGCACGCTGCCAGAGCAGTTGCCCGGTGAACTGCATCGAGATGACCGACTCGGGCGAGCCGGTCATAGAAACCGCCATATGTATCGGCTGCCTGAAATGCGTCAAGATCTGCCCGGCCGCTGCCTTGGAGATGTCATTCACCCCCGAGGAACAGAAGATCCTGGCTGCACTGGCCAAGGACCAGGCTGGAGCGGTCGAGGAGGAGATTGACGAAGAAGGCCGGCAGCTTGAGAGAATGCTCGCCAGCTACCGGGGGGTCTGGGTCGTCATCGAACAGTATGAGGGCGTTACGGCGAAGGTATCGTGGGAGTTGCTGGGTACCGGGGCTGAACTGGCCGCAGCCCTTGGGGTACACCTGGGTGCGGTCATCCTCGGCCACGATGTCGGGCACCTGTGCCGCGAGGCCTTCGAGCACGGCGCCGACACGGCGATCCTCCTGGATGCGCCGGTCTACCTGCACTACCGGACCCAGCCCTATTGCGAGGCCATCTGCCACGTGATCGAAAAACACCGGCCCGAGGTGATCCTGATGGGCGCCACGGCCCAGGGACGCGACCTGGCCGGGGCCGTGGCGACCGTGGTCGGGACCGGGCTGACCGCCGACTGTACCGGCCTCGGTATCGACGACAAACGCAACCTGATGCAGACCCGTCCCGCCTTTGGCGGCAACATCATGGCCACCATCATGTGTGACAGGTTCCGCCCGCAGATGGCCACCGTGCGGCCCCATGTCATGCCCATGCCCGAGATCAGGCCGGGCAGAACGGGCGAGATCATCCACGAGCCCTTTGCCCCGCCTGAAGAAGCGGTGCTGGTCAAGGTGCTGGAGGTCATCAACGACCGGGACGGCAAGGACCAGGTGGATGTCGCTGCCGCGGAGATCATCGTCTCCGGTGGGCGTGGCCTGATGAACAAGGAGAATTTCGCCTTGCTGCAGGAACTTGCCGACGAACTGGGGGGCGTGGTGGGTGCGTCGCGCAGCGCCGTGGATGCCGGCTGGATCGCCCACAGCCGCCAGGTCGGCCAGACCGGCAAGACCGTCCGGCCCAGGATCTACATCGCCTGCGGCATCTCGGGCGCCATACAGCACATGGTCGGCATGCAGGATTCGGACACCATCATCGCCATCAACCGCGACGCGGAGGCCCCCATCTTCCAGATCGCCACCTACGGGGTGGTGGGCGACCTGTTCCAGGTCGTGCCGGCGCTCATCGCCAGGGTTCGGGAACTCAAGGGGCAAAGCGGCCGGTACGAACCGGCACGGGCCGCGGCCTGACATATTCCCTGAATCCGCGACGCCTGAACGGCGAAGCGAGCGAAATGCCGGAGTCAATCGCCGCCCGTGACGTTCCATGCCGGTTTCGCCGAATGAACGCCGCCCCGGAGGTATATCCCGCCTGAAACGCCAGGACTGAGGCATTCTAAGCGAGGGAAGCCGGGAAGGCGTCACGGATTCAGGATATTCAATTAGTGTTGCGAGGTATTCACGTCATGTCCCCACATCAAGCCATTTTCACCACCTTGTTCGCTGTTGCCGTTCTCTCCTTTCTGTTTAGTTGCTACCAGCGCGTACGGTTGGTGGCCATCGGCGCTTCGGAGAATCGTTTCGACGACCCGCTTGCACGCCTGCGGGGAATGTTCCGGTATGCCTTTGCCCAGAAGCGGGTGCTGGCCCGCCCCTACGGCGTCAACCACTTCCTGCTGTTCTGGGCCTTCATGCTGCTCCTGACGGCCAATGGTGCGTTTCTGCTGGAGGGGCTGATTCCCGGCTTCAGCTTGGCCTCTGCTCTACCGGCGCCCCTTGGCCATGGCCAGGAACTGCTCTTCGACATTGTTTCGCTCGTTGCCCTGGGATCGGTTCTGGTGGCCCTGGCCCGTCGCCTGTTCTTTCCGCCGGCGTACCTGGGAAACGACTATACCAGGCCGGCCAGCGGCGAGGCCCTGCTGATCCTGGGGATGATCGCCGCGTTGATGACCGCATTTTTTCTGCTGAACGCGGCCCGCATCGCCTTGGGACAGGCCGGCACATGGCAGCCGGTTTCGTCCGCACTGGCCGGTCTGCTGAACGGGCTCTCCCCATCGGTACTGGAGGGGGTGGCAGGCGTCTCATGGTGGCTTCATGCCCTGGTCCTGCTGCTGTTCATGAACCTGTTGCCCCGCAGCAAGCATATGCACATCCTGACCGCCATCCCCAACTGCTATTTCAATGGCCCGGCAAGGCCCAATGTCCAGTCGAGGGAGGCCTTTGAAAAAGGGAGGCGGTATGGCGTGGGGAGTGTCGAACAGTTCAGTTGGAAGGATTTGTTGGACTCCCTGACCTGCACCGAATGCGGGCGCTGCCAGGATCTCTGCCCGGCCCATGCCACCACTAAACCGCTCAATCCGCGCCGGATCGTGCACGACATCAAACTCAACCTGCTCATGAACGGCCCGGCCCTGAGGGACGGAGCACCCGGCACGCTGGCGCTGATCGGCGATGCGGGAGAGGGGACCGTAGGCGAGGAGGCGATCTGGGCCTGCACCACCTGCGGCGCCTGCACCTCGGTCTGCCCGGTGCTGATCGAACAGATGCCCAAGATCATCAAGATGCGCCGCCATCTGGTGCAGGAAAAGGCCCGCTTTCCCGAGGAACTGCTCAACCTGTTCGAGAACATGGAGCAGCGGAGCAACCCCTGGGGGATCGCCCCATCGGAGCGCACCAAGTGGAGCAGCCAGTTGGGTGACCGTACCTTCAAGCCGGGAGAAACGGAGTACCTGTTCTTTGTCGGCTGCGCCGGCACCTTTGACAGCCGCAACAAGCACGTCACCGTTGCCCTGGCCACCATCCTGGACGCGGCCGGGGTCTCCTGGGGTACGCTGGGCAGGGAAGAGCGGTGCTGCGGCGATAGCGTGCGCAGGCTCGGCAATGAATACGTTTTCGACGCCATGGCCGGGGAAAATGTGGCGCTGTTCAGGGAAAAAGGCATCACCAGGGTCGTTACCCAGTGTCCGCACTGTTTCAGCACCTTGAAGAACGATTACCGGCAGTACGGGCTCGACATCGAGGTACTGCACCATTCCCACCTGCTTGCGCGGCTCGTGGCAGAGGGGAGGCTCACGCCGGCCGGCCAGGCATCCTTCGGCAAGGTCATGTTTCACGATTCCTGTTACCTAGGGCGCCATAACGACACCTATGAGGCGCCGAGAATCGTACTGGCCGCCGCAACCGGCACAGCGCCCGCCGAGTTCGGGCGCAACCATGAAAACGGTTTCTGCTGCGGTGCGGGCGGAGGCAGGATGTGGCTGGAAGAGCAGTCCGGCACCAGGATCAACCTGGAGCGGATCAGGGAGGCCATGCAGCAGCGGCCTGACACGCTCTGCGTCAGTTGCCCCTACTGCATGACCATGATGGAGGACGGGTTGAAGGACCTGGGTGTGGCTGATGCGGTCCGGGTACGGGATATCGCTGAGATAATGGCGGACGGGATCAGGTAACGGTGTTCATTTTTGCCTGCCGGAAGTGGGCACCAACAGGGAACATCACGCGATCGGCCGATTCAGCGGTCGATCGCCTTCATGTTCGCTTCGGTATATCGATCACCCACAACCTCGCTCTGCGGCACGGCAGCCTCCAGTTCCGCCACCTCGTCCGGCGTCAACCGGATCTCCACGGCGGCCGCGTTTTCCTCCAGGTACTTCCGGCGCTTGGTCCCCGGAATCGGCACGACATCGCGGCCTTTCGCCAGCACCCACGCCAGAGCCAGTTGCCCGGCCTTCACCCCACTGCGCTCCGCGATCGCCTGCACCCGTTCCACGAGCACCTGGTTCTTCTCAAAGGCCTCGCCCGCAAACCGCGGATACCGCTGTGCCCGGAAATCCTTGCTTCCCAGTTGGCCCGGCTGCGTGATCGTCCCGGTCAGGAACCCGCGCCCCAGGGGGCTGTAGGGCACGAAACCGATCCCCAGTTCCCGGACCGTCGGCAGGATCTCCGCCTCCACATGCCGTTCCCACAACGAATATTCTGTCTGGAACGCCGTGATCGGATGCACCTTGTGCGCCCGCCGGATCGTTGCCGGCGACGCCTCGGACAGCCCCAGGTACCTCACCTTTCCCGCCTTCACCAGGTCGGCCATGGCGCCCACCGTCTCCTCGATGGGGGTTTCCGGGTCTACCCGGTGCTGGTAGTACAGATCGATGTACTCCACGCCCAGCCGCTTCAGGGAGGCATCGCACGCCGCCTTCACATACTCGGGCCTGCCGCTGATCGCCCAATAGGCCGGATCGTCCTTTCTGCGGACATTCGCGAACTTTGTCGCCAGGAAGACCTGATCCCGCCGCCCGCGAATGGTCGTGCCGATCAACTCCTCGTTGTCGCCGATCCCATACACGTCCGCCGTATCCAGAAAGGTTATTCCCAACTCCAGGGCCCGCAGTATCGTGGCCGTCGACTCCTCATCGTTCCGCTCCCCGTAGAATTCGCTCATCCCCATGCAGCCGAGTCCCATGCGGGAAACCATCGCTCCCTGGGAGCCGAGGGCCACCTTTTCCATCTGCACACCCGATGTCGTCATACGTCAGATCCTTTCTTTGTTGTTCGTGGATCACAACCCGTGATCCACGAACGGAGCGACCGCCGCTCTTACAGCTTGGCGCGGGGCCTCTCCGGCCCGGGTGCCTTATTCCACTGTGCGTTCAAGCGGACACCTTACCACCCCTAGCCCCTCCT
>JAATGX010000193.1 GCA_015688915.1 Desulfuromonadales bacterium | reverse complement strand
GCAGCGGGCCGGGCGGCTATACCAGCCAGTCGATCCGCGACCTGTGGCGGCAAAGGGTGGAACAGGGGCGACCATGGGGAGAAACCGGCGGCCATGCGGATACCACCGAGGCTATCGAGCGTACCCTTGCCATCGCGGTGCGTTATGCGCTCAGCCCGGCCCGGCTTGCCACAGCCATCACCGGCAACA
The DNA here is from genome assembly GCA_015688915.1 of Desulfuromonadales bacterium. GTDB lineage: Bacteria > Desulfobacterota > Desulfuromonadia > Geobacterales > Pseudopelobacteraceae > JACPFJ01. Next base: position 3,722 of record JAATGX010000193.1, on the reverse strand, counting down.
CCATCCTGACCCAGTCGGACGAGAGCGTCGTTTCCATGACCGTGGCCTATGGTGCCGTACTGGGGCAGTTGGTGCGGGGATATCCCCTGGATGCGCATCTGTCGGGCCGATTGATGACATTGGTGCACAGCGGAGCGCTTCCATTCCATGCCGTCACCGGCGAGAACCTGCAACCACCGCGCCCCGGAGCCCCGGACCCGCCGCGGGCCGGGCGGTTCGCCTCTCCGGATGCCCTGTTGACCCCATCGTATATGGCGAGCGCTGCCGCCGACCCGGAGATCCGTATCGAACCGGCCTGGAAGGTGTCCATTGTCTACGGCATGCCTTGCGCCATCTACCACCAGTTGCCTGCAGCCTATTATCTGGCGGCCCGCTTCCCTGACGACTTCGAATCCGCCCTGCTCCATGCCGTCAACGGAGGGGGGCAGAACCAGGCGCGCGCCATCCTGACCGGCGCCCTGGTCGGCGCCCAGACGGGTCTCACGGGTATTCCCCGGCGTTTTATCGACGGGCTGGAGGATTCCGCCGCTCTCTGCCGGCTGGCAACCGAACTGGCCGTAAGTGTTGACCAATCGACCGCTCCGGAATAGGAACAAGGGGGAATTGATGAAAACAGAGAAGATCACCTTCCCCAACGGCCGTGGAGAGATGCTTGCCGCCCGGCTGGAGCTCCCGGAGGATGAGCGGCCGTTGGCCTATGCCCTGTTCGCCCACTGTTTCACCTGTTCCAAGAACCTCACGGCTGCGGTGCACATCAGCCGCGCCCTGAGCAGCAGGCGCATCGCCGTGCTGCGCTTCGACTTCACCGGGCTGGGGGAAAGCGAGGGGGAATTCGCCGCCACGACCTTTTCCTCGGAGGTGAGCGACCTGGTGGCGGCGGCCCGTTTCCTGGAGCAGGAGTACCAAGCCCCACAACTGCTGATCGGCCATTCCCTGGGGGGAGCGGCCGTGCTGGCAGCAGCGGCGAAGATACCTTCGACGCTGGCGGTGGTCACCATCGCGGCCCCGTTCCACCCCGCCCAACTGAGGGGCCTGCTGGGCGAGACATCGGCACGGGTCGAGCAGGACGGCCAAGCCACCGTCCAGATCGGCGGCCGCGCCTTCACCATCCGCAAGAGCCTGCTGGATGACCTGGCGGCCCAGCAGCCCGCCGGGACGCTTGCCCGGCTTACGGCGGCGCTGCTGGTCATGCACTCCCCCCGCGACCGGATGGTGGGGATCGACAATGCCGCCGGGATCTACCAGGCCGCCCATCACCCCAAGAGCTTCATCTCCCTCGACCCGGCCGACCATCTGTTGTCCGACAGCAGAGACTCACACTATGCCGGCGAGATGATCGCCGCCTGGGCCGGGCGTTACCTGGCGCCGCCCGATACGTCACCCCCCTCCCCTGTGCCGCCGGAAGTGATCGACAACCGGGTGACGGCTCGTACCGGTGCGGGGGCATTCCGCACCGAGATCTTTGCCAACGGTTTCCCCCTGGTGGCCGACGAGCCGGTGGAGTACGGCGGCAACAACGAGGGTCCCTCCCCCTACGAGTACCTGTTGGCCGCCCTCGGCGCCTGTACCGGCATGACGCTCCGGATGTATGCCCAACGCAAGGGATGGCCGCTCGCGGAGACGGTAGTACGGCTCTCCCACCGGAAGGTTCACGCCGAGGACTGCCGCGACTGCGACGACAAGGAAAGCCGGATCGACCTGTTCGTGCGGGAGCTGGAACTTTTCGGGGAGTTGGACGAGGCACAGCGCCGGCGCCTGCTGGAGATCGCCGGGCAGTGCCCGGTGCACCGGACCCTGGAGGGAGAAGCGCGGATCGAGACTACCCTGCGGCAGCCTTGAGGGGGGGCCGGGCCGGCAGGCGGAGGAACTGGGCCAGGATCAGCGACACCACCCCCAGGGCCGCCCCGGCCTGGAAAGGGATCTTGTAGTCGATCATCCAGAGATAGCCGCCCAGTGCCGGCAGAAACACGGCCGCTATGTGGTTTATGGTGAAGCCGACCGCCGACGTGGGTGCGATGTCCTGCGGGTCGGCGATCTTTTGGAAATAGGTGCGAATGGCCACGGCAAAATTGAAGAGGATGTAGTCGATGATGTACATGGCAGCCACAACCCCCTTTGACGTGGCATAGGCGTAGGTCAGGAACACCGCCACCACGCCGACGTATTCCACACTGCAGAGCATACGCTCGCCAAAGGCATTGATGGCGCGGCCGATCAGCGGATTGACGAACCAGTTGATGGCATTGTTGACGATAAACAGCACCGTCATCTCCTGTACCGAGAAATGGAAGATCTTCACCAGCAGGAACATGGAGAACACCATGAAGATCTGCCGCCGGGCACCGGACATGAAGGTCAGGGCATAATAGAGCCAGTAGCGCCGTTTCAGGAACATCCGCAGCCGCTGGGGCGGGATACTGGCGTGGGACGGGTCCTGGAACAGTGCCCAGCCCCCCAGGCAGACCACCACCCCGCCGATCGCCACAAACATCCCCTGATATCCCATGAAGCTCCCCAGGCACCAGATGATCCCGGCCGAGACGATGCTGGCGATGGCCGCCAGACTGCGCAATCTGCCCATTACCAGGGGCGAGTGGTGAGTGGAGAAGTACTGCAGGGTCAAGGACTGGTTGACGGTCTCATAATAGTGAAAGCCGAAGCTCATGATCAGGGTCGTCAGGGTCACACCGCCGAAGGTGGGAAACATGCCGGTCAGGGCAACGCCGAAGCCGAGCAGCACGATGGAAAGCGCCGCCAGTCGGTGTTCACTCATCACCATCATCACATAGACGGAGGTCAGGGCCAGAAATCCGGGGATCTCGCGCACTGACTGGATCAGGCCGATGTGGTTTCCCTCCAGGTGCACCACCTCCACGGCAAAATTGTTGATCAGGATGGTATACCCCTGCAGGCCGACCATGGAGGCGGCGGTCAGGACGGCAAGAAAGCGGAACATCGGTTTCTGGTGCTGTTCGAACATGGAGGAAGGGTCGCTTTCCTGTTTGTTGGTGGTGATAGCGGGGCTTGATCCTACATGCGCACCTGCCACCCGGGCAAGGGTAAAGCGATGGCAGATGGTTTCCGGCGAGATTACGGGGACACCGCACTCATGCTAAAGGCTGTCGACAGACAGCCTTTAGCGTTACATCCATTTCCGTTCCCGATTGCCATGTTCCAGCCGCCGGTCCTGAAAATCACTTCCCCGGAATGGTGATGCAGAGGCACTCAGCTTCGGCATAGGTGGCCGTGCCGCAGAAAATACGGCCATGCACCATCACCTTGCGTCCTTCGGCGGAAACGACCCTGCTCTCGACCGTGACCACCTTCAGCAGCGGCAACATGGTGCGAAAACTGACATTCAGGTTGCCGACCACGATCGAATAGCCCGCCGCCCAGGCGGCCAGGCCCAGCGCCTCATCCATCACCGCGGCCACCGAACCGCCGTGGGCATGCCCCGGAGGGCCCTCGGTCTCGGGACCGAACCAGATGCGGGCATGAAGATGCTTCTCGTCGTCCCGGTAGTAGCGGACCCGGAAGCGGTTGCCGTCAGGGTCGCCGGAGACGAAACGCAGCGATTCACCCACCAGCGACGGCGCGTCAAAAGGGGTCCAACCAGCCTCGCCGCCCAGATCGACCGGCGGACACGGGGTAACACAGGCTTTTCCATCCGTTGTTTTCGACACAGGTGCTGTTCTCCTTTAGCAAGTAGTATCGCTTACGAT
>JAATGX010000165.1 GCA_015688915.1 Desulfuromonadales bacterium | reverse complement strand
ATGGATGACCTGCGCAGTTCCATTGCCAGCGCCATCGTCAACCAGGCCAAGGTGGGTTTTGACGGTCCGCGTCAGGCCTACATCATCGGGGCTAACGACCAGCTTTACTCCAGCAAGGATTTCCGGCCGCTGGTGGTAGCCTACAGGAACGGCTCGGCACTGCACCTGTCCGATGTGGCCGATGTGATTGACGATGCCGAGAACCTGAACCAGGCGGCATGGATGAACGAAAGACCGTCCGTGATCGTCAATATCCAGCGGCAGCCGGGCGCCAACGTGATCGAGGTCGTGGATCGGATCAAACTGCTGCTGCCCCAGTTGCAAAGCTCGCTGCCGGCATCGATCAAGGTAAATGTCCTGACCGACCGTACCACCACCATCCGCGCCTCGGTCCGCGACGTGGAGCACGAGATGCTGCTGGCCGTGGCCCTGGTCGTGCTGGTCATCTTCCTGTTTCTGCGCAATTTTGCCGCCACCACCATTCCCAGCGTGGCTGTACCGTTGTCCCTTGTGGGCACCTTCGGGATCATGCATCTCCTGGGATTCAGCCTGAACAACCTGACCCTGATGGCATTGACCATCTCCACCGGCTTTGTGGTGGACGACGCCATTGTCATGATCGAGAACATCTCCCGCTACGTGGAGGAGGGGGACACCCCGCTGGAGGCGGCCCTCAAGGGTTCCCGGCAGATCGGCTTCACCATCCTGTCGCTGACCATCTCGCTGATCGCCGTGCTGATCCCGCTCCTGTTCATGGGGGACGTGGTCGGCCGCCTGTTCCGCGAGTTCGCCGTCACCCTGGGGGTCACGATCCTGCTCTCGGCCGTGGTCTCCCTGACCTTGACCCCCATGATGTGCTCCCGGCTGCTCAAGCATGTGCCCGAGGAGCGCCAGGGGCGCTTCTACCACTGGTCCCAGCTCTGGTTCGACCGGATCATCGCCGTCTACGGCCGGAGCCTGCAATGGGTGCTCAAGCACCAGAGCGCCACGCTGCTGGTGGCGATCGGCACTCTGATCCTGACGGTCGTGCTCTACGTAATGGTGCCCAAGGGGTTCTTCCCGGTGCAGGATACCGGGGCCATCCAGGGGATCTCCGAGGCGGCCCAAACGATCTCGTTCAAGGCAATGGCCGAACGTCAGCAGGCTCTGACCCGGGTGATCCTCAAGGACCCTGCGGTGGAAAGCCTCTCCTCGTTCATTGGCGTGGATGGCGTCAACACGACGCTCAACAGCGGGCGCATCCAGATCAACCTGAAACCTCTGGCAAAGCGGGATGCCAACGCCAGCGAGGTTATCCGCAGGCTCCAGCCCGAACTGGCAAAGGTGAGCGGCATCAGCCTCTTCATGCAACCGGTGCAGGACCTGACCGTGGATGCCAAGGTCAGCCGCACCCAGTTCCAGTACACCCTGGAGGACCCGAATACCGACGAACTGAAGAGCCTGGCCCCCAAGGTGGTCGAGGCGATGCGGGCCCGGCCCGAGCTGCGTGACGTCAGCAGCGACCAGCAGGATCAGGGGCTCAGGGTATCGCTCAATATTGACCGGGGCACGGCGGCCCGCTTCGGCATCACCCCCCAGAATATCGACGACACCCTCTATGATTCCTTTGGCCAGCGACAGATCTCCACCATCTTCACGGAGCTCAACCAATACCGGGTGGTGCTTTCGGTCAAGCCCGAGTTCAATAACGGTCCGGGCGGCATGCAATCGGTCTACCTGCGCGGCAACGACGGCGGAACGGTTCCGCTCACCACCATTGCCCGGGCCACGGAGGACACCGGGCCGCTGGTCATCAACCGGCAGGGGCAGTTCCCGGCCGTGACCACCTCCTTCAACCTGGCCCCCGGCATGTCGCTCGGCACGGCGGTAACGGCGGTCGAGGCCGCGACCCAGGGACTCGGTCTCCCGGCCAGCATCCGCGGCAGCTTCCAGGGCACGGCCCAGGCCTTCAAGTCCTCCCTGGCCAACGAACCGCTCCTGATTCTGGCGGCCCTGATCACGGTCTATATCGTGCTGGGCGTGCTGTACGAGAGCTACATCCACCCGGTCACGATCCTCTCCACGCTCCCCTCGGCCGGCGTGGGCGCGCTCCTGTCGCTGATGATCTGCCACACGGACCTGAGCGTGATCGCCATCATCGGCATCATCCTGTTGATCGGCATCGTCAAGAAGAACGGCATCATGATGGTGGACTTTGCCCTGGACGCGGAACGCAATGAGGGGAAAAGCCCGGAGGAGGCCATCTACCAAGCCTGCCTGCTCCGGTTCCGGCCGATCATGATGACCACCATGGCGGCGCTCCTGAGCGCCCTGCCGATGGCCATGGGACACGGGGTGGGATCGGAGATGCGCCGTCCCTTGGGCATCTCCATAGCGGGGGGCCTGATCTTCAGCCAGATCCTGACCCTTTATACGACACCGGTGATCTATCTGGCGTTCGACAGGGTGGCGAGGAGAAGGGGGAAGAAGCGAGGGGAAAATGAGGAAGTTAGTCCCCCCCTTTGAAAAAGGGGGGCTAGGGGGGATTTGCCTTACTCCATGCTCCCATACAGCAAAAATCTGAAAGGACCATCCCGCACTCTGCGCAAGGAAATGACCGACGCAGAGCAGGTTCTGTGGTCACATCTGCGCAGGAAGCAGGTCCTTGGCATCCAGTTCTACCGCCAGAAACCGATTGGCCCATATATAGCCGACTTCTACGCACCGGCTGTAAAGCTGATCATCGAAGCCGATGGCAGCCAGCACATGGAAAAAGAACAGAGGGAATATGATGCTGTGCGTGAGGCCTTTCTGAAAACAAATACTGAAACTGAGGCGGTTATGGAAGAGATATTCCGTGTTTGCCCCGAAAGGCAAATCCCCCTAAATCCCCCTTTTTCAAAGGGGGACTTTTAAGTTCCATGAACCTCTCCGCCCCTTTCATAAAACGCCCGGTCGCCACCACCCTGCTCGCCATCGGGCTGGTGCTGGCCGGGGGGATCGCCTTTCGCCTTTTGCCGGTGTCCCCCCTGCCCCAGGTGGACTTTCCGACCATCTCCGTATCGGCCAGCCTGCCGGGCGCGGACCCGGAAACCATGTCCACCTCCGTGGCCGCGCCATTGGAACGCCAGTTCGGGCGCATCGCCGGCGTGACCGAGATGACCTCCACCAGCAATCGCGGCTCCACCAGCATCACCATGCAATTCGACCTGAATCGCGACATCGACGGCGCGGCGCGGGACGTGCAGGCGGCCATCAATGCCGCTCAGGGCGACCTGCCCGCCAATCTCCCCAGCAACCCGTCCTACCGCAAGGTCAACCCGTCCGATGCGCCGATCATGATACTGTCGCTCACCTCCGACACCATGAGCAAACCGCAGATATACGACGCCGCCTCGTCCATCCTGCAGCAGAAACTCTCCCAGGTGAAGGGGGTCGGCCAGGTCTTCGTGGGGGGGAGTTCCCTGCCGGCGGTCCGGGTGGAGCTGAATCCCCTGGCGCTCAGCAAATACGGCATCAACATGGAGACCGTGCGCGGCGTACTGGCCGACACCAACGTCAACCGCCCCAAGGGCGAGGTGGCCTCGGCGGACAAGAACTGGGAGGTGCGCACCAACGACCAGCTCCGCACGGCCGCGGATTACCTGCCGCTGGTGATCAGATACAGCTCGGGCGCGGCGCTGCACCTGAAGGACGTGGCATCGGTCCAGGACTCGGTGGAGGACGTGCGCTCGACCGGGCTGGTCAACGGCAAACCGGCGGTCATGGTGATCCTGTCCCGCCAGCCGGGGGCCAACATCATCGAGACCGTGGACAACGTGCGCGAACTGCTGCCCCAATTGGAGGCTGCCCTGCCGGGAGCCATCAAGCTGTCGGTGGTCCTCGACCGGACCCCGCCCATACGCGGTTCCCTGCGGGAGGTGGAACGCTCGCTCATGGTTTCGGGCCTGCTGGTGATCCTGGTGGTGTTCTGGTTCCTGCGCACTGTCCGCGCCACCCTCATCCCGGCCGTGGCCGTCGGGGTATCGGTCATCGGCACCTTCGCCGTGATGTACCTGTTCGACTACTCCCTGGACAACCTCTCCCTGATGGCGCTCACCATCGCCACCGGATTCGTGGTGGACGATGCCATCGTGGTGCTGGAGAATATCACCCGTTACCGGGAACAGGGGCAATCGCCGTTCCAGGCGGCCCTGTCCGGTTCAAAGGAGATCGCCTTCACGGTCCTCTCCATGAGCATATCCCTGGTGGCCGTGTTCATCCCGATCCTCCTGATGGGCGGGATTGTGGGACGCCTGTTCCGCGAGTTCGCCGTAACCCTCTCGGCGGCGATTGCGGTGTCGCTCGTGGTCTCCCTGACCGTGACCCCCATGATGTGCGCCACCATCCTGCGGCCCCACAAGGAACGGCACAATTTTCTCTACCGGGCCAGCGAAGGGATGTTCACCTGGATGCACGCCGGCTACCGGAGGACCCTCACCTGGGCCCTGGCCCATTCCCGCTTCATGCTCGTGCTGATCCTGGCTACCATCGGGATCAACGTCTACCTGTTCTGGATCATACCAAAGGGATTTTTCCCCGAACAGGACACCGGCCGCATCATGGGCAGGATCCAGGCCGCCCAGGACATCTCGTACCAGGCCATGGAACGGAAACTGGCCCGAATCGTGACCATCATCAAAACGGACCCGGATGTGGAGTATGTGACCGGCTTCACCGGGGGCGGAGGCGGTTCGACCACCAATACCGGCCGAATGTTCGTCACCCTGAAACCATTCGAGGAACGTACCGCCAGCGCCAATGACATCATCAGGAGGCTGCGCGGGAAACTGGCCGCGGTTCCGGGCGCGCCCACCTTCCTGGCGCCGGTTCAGGACCTGCGGGTCGGCGGACGGATCAGCAACGCCCTGTATCAGTACACCCTGCAGGGGGCCGACCTGAACGAGCTCAATACCTGGTCCCAGCGGGTGCTCCAGAAGCTGCGCCCCGTACCCCAACTGGTTGACCTGAGCAGTGATCAGCAGAACAAGGGAAGGCAGGCGGAACTCAAGATCGACCGTTCCACCGCCAGCCGTCTGGGGATCACCCCGCAGGTGATCGACAACACGCTCTACGACGCCTTTGGTCAACGCCAGGTGTCGATCTCCTACACCCTGCTGAACCAGTATCACGTGGTCATGGAGGTTGATCCCGTTTTCTGGCAGAGCCCCGAGACGCTGCGGGACATCCATGTCACCTCGACCAACGGCGCCCAGGTACCGCTCTCGGCCTTCACCCACTACGAACCGACCGCCACATCCCTGGCGGTGAATCATCAGGCGCAATTCCCGGCCATCACCCTGTCGTTCAACCTGGCGCCCGGCGTGGCTTTGGGCGATGCGGTCAAGGCGGTTGAAAACACCACCAGCCAACTGGGGATGCCGGCCTCCATCCAGGGCAGCTTCCAGGGTACGGCCCAGGCGTTCCAGGCATCCCTGAAGAACCAGCCGCTCCTGATCCTGGCTGCCCTGGTAACGGTCTACATCGTGCTCGGCATGTTGTACGAGAGCTACATCCACCCCATCACCATCCTCTCGACCCTGCCGTCGGCCGGTGTGGGGGCCGTGGCGGCCCTGATGCTTTTCCGCACCGATCTGAGCCTGATCGCCATCATCGGCGTTATCCTGCTCATCGGTATCGTCAAGAAGAACGGCATCATGATGGTGGATTTCGCCATCGCCGCCGAGCGGAACGAGGGAAAAAGCCCCGAGGAGGCCATCCACGAGGCCTGCCTGCTCCGTTTCCGGCCGATCATGATGACCACCATGGCGGCGCTTCTGGGTGCGTTGCCCCTGGCGGTCGGCACCGGCATAGGGTCGGAACTGCGCCGGCCGCTCGGCATCTCCATCGTGGGCGGCCTGATCTTCAGCCAGATGATGACCCTCTACACCACGCCGGTGGTCTATCTGTACATGGACCGTTTCCGGCTATGGGTGGAGCGGAAGCGGGGCCGGGGAAAGAGGATTACAGCTTAACATCTCCCCCTCATCCGCCCCTTCGGGGCACCTTCTCCCACAGGGAGAAGGGATTCGTCATTACCCCTCTCCCCATGAGAGAGGGTGGCCGGAGGCCGGGTGAGGGGATACGGCAGGGTTAGAAAGGAAAAGAACTATGTTCCACGTAACTATCACATACACCAGGTACCTCTTGCTCGTCGCTACCCTCGTCCTCTCCGCCTGTGCGGTCGGTCCGGATTACGTCCGGCCGACGGCAACACCGGTGATGCCGGCCGCCTACAAGGAACTGGACGGCTGGAAACAGGCGCAGCCGCGGGACGGGGCCGTCAAGGGCGCCTGGTGGCGACTCTTCAACGACCCGCAGTTGAACGCGCTGGAAGAGCAGGTCGCCATCTCGAACCAGAACGTGCTGGCGGCGGAGGCGCAGTTCCGCCAAGCCAGCGCGCTGGTGCGGTCCGCCAAGGCCGGATACTACCCGACCGTCTCGGTGGGCGCCTCGGTCGACAGGTCGCGCAGATCGGACAACATCGGCGCGGGAACCTCGTCAGCGGGTACCACGACCGACTATCAGTTGCCGGTGGACCTCTCCTGGGAAGCGGATATCTGGGGCCGCATCCGCCGCAGCGTTGAAGCCAGCCGGGCAAGCGCCCAGGCAAGCGCGGCGGACCTGGCGGCGGCACGCCTGAGCGCCCAGGCCACATTGGCCCAGGCCTACTTTCAACTGCGCACCCTGGACAGCCAGAAGCAACTCCTGGAAACCACGGCTTCCTACTATCAAAAATCCCTCGACTTGACCCGAAACCGCTACGCCAGCGGTGTGGCCGCCAGGTCGGACGTGCTCCAGGCCGAAACCCAACTCAAGAGCACCCGGGCCCAGGCCATCGACACCGGGGTGCAGCGCGCCCAGTTGGAGCACGCCATCGCCCTCCTGATCGGCAAACCGGCCTCCAGTTTTTCCCTGGCACCCGCGCCGCTGGTGGCCACCCCTCCCGCCATTCCCCTGGGCCTGCCATCGGAGCTTCTGGAACGGAGACCCGACGTGGCGGCCAGCGAGCGGCGTGTGGCCGCGGCCAATGCCCAGATCGGCGTAGCCGAGGCCGCCTGGTACCCCACGGTCCGGCTGAGCGCGTCAGGTGGTTTTGAAGCGACCAGTCTTTCCAAATGGCTGACCTGGCCGAGCCGTTTCTGGGCGGTGGGTCCGTCGGTTTCCGAAACCCTGTTCGACGGTGGCTTGCGCGGCAGCCAGGACGACCAGGCGCGGGCCGCCTACGATGCCGATGTGGCCGCCTATCGCCAAGCCGTGCTGACCGGATTTCAGGAGGTGGAGGACAACCTGGCGGCGCTGCGCATCCTGGAGAACGAGGCGCGGGTGCAGGACGAGGCCGTTGTCGCCGCCCGTCAATCGGTGACGATCACCGACAACCAGTACAAGGCCGGTATCGTCGGCTACCTGAACGTCCTGGTTGCCCAGACCGCCGAACTGGCCAACCAGCAGACCGCTATCGACATTCAGGGCCGGCGCATGGTGGCGGGCGTACTCCTCATCAAGGCGTTGGGTGGTGGGTGGGATGCGGCACTGCCGCCTGAGGGCGAGGGTCTGGAGAAGGGTAACTAATCATATCCTGCAAGCTTTATATCAAAAACGCTCCGCATACCGCTCCACCAACTCGCGCGTGCGTTTCCGCATACCGTTCCGCCACGGCCCCACGGCCACCAGCCGCAGGTTGGCGGGTGCAAAGACCGTCCGGGCCGTCTCCAGCAGATCGGCTGCCGTAATGTCCCGCGCCTCCTGCTGGTCCTCCTCGATGCTCCGCACCACCCTCATCAGTTCACCCCAGCCGTAACGCCCCCCCATCTCGTAGGCCGAATCGCGGCTGTAGTCCAGGTCGAAGATGTACGACTGCCTGACCCGTTCCAGCTCTGGCGCGGATACCGGTTCCACGGCAATCCGCGCCAATTCGGCCAGGGATGCTTCCACCGCCTTGACCAGGGTCTCCGGAGCGGTGTGCAGATCAATGGCCATGCAGCCGGTCTCGTCATAGGCGCCCATGGCGGCCTCCACCGAATAGACGATCCCCAATTCTTCGCGCAGGTGCAGGTGCAGGCGCGAGCTGCCGCCCCCCGCCAGGATCCGCCGCAGGATGCGCAGCGCCATGAAGCGGCGGTCTCCCCGGGGAATGCCGAGAAAAGCCAGTTGCAGGCTCATCTGGCTGTCTGAATCCCGCACGAAACGGATTTGGGGGGCGGTGCGCTGTTTGCTCACCGCCCGCGGCAGCGGCGGCAGACCTCCCTGCCAGTGACCGAAGACCTCTGCGGCGGCCGTAAAGATCTCATGGCCGCGTACCGGGCCGGAGACAACAACGACCGCGTTGGCCGGCACGTAAAACCGGGCCAGGTGCCGCTCCAGGTCCTCCCGGCCGATGGCGGCGATGCTCTCCAGGGTGCCGATGGTGGGCATCCCCAGGGGATGGCGCGGCCAGAGCAGGCGGCTGGCAATGGTGTCGGGGTTGATCTCCACCCCCTCCTCGTTCAGGTCTTCGCGGGCCTCCTCGGCAATGATGCGTGTCTCGACCTCGATGCCGGATAAAAGGGGCCGCAGCAGCATGGAGGCGAAGATCTCCATGCCGGCCCGCACATGATCCGGGTGAATGCGGGAATAGTAGCAGGTGGATTCCGCGTCGGTGGCGGCATTGGGCGCCCCCCCGATAGCCTCGAAGGCGGTTTCGATCTCCAGCGACGAGGCGAATTCGGCGGTTCCGCGGAAGAGGATGTGCTCGAGGAAATGGGACAATCCTTCCCGGCCGCGCGGGTCGTTGCGCCCGCCGACCTTCAGGTAGACGGCCAGTTCGGCCGCATGCAGGTGGGGCATCTCGCAGCAGACCACCCTCAGGCCGTTGGCCAGGGTACGGGTGAATGTGCTGATCATGACAACGCCTTCCGCAGCAACGCGATCCGCTGCCGGTACGCCTCCGGGGAGAGAAGCGCCTCGTCATGCGGTTCGGCCCAGATCGGGCGCGGCCAGAGCGGTTCGTTCGCGAAGCGCGGCACCAGGTGCCAGTGCATGTGCGGCACCATGTTGCCCAGCAGTTCATAGTTGATCTTGGTGGGACGAAATACGTTGTACAGCGCCTGCGCCACCCGGCTTACCTCTTCCATCAGTTCCGTCCGCATCTCCGGCTCCAGGTGGAAGAGTTCGGTAACGTGGGACTTGGTGAACAGCAAGGTATAGCCGGGAAAGAACTGGTCCCGGTTGAGGACGACGTAGGAATGGGCCAGTTCGGCGATGCGCAGGTCGTTATCGTCATCCCAGCGGCTGCACATGGGGCAGGAAGGTGTCATGAAAATCTCCAATAGTAACAACCACCCCCAGCCCCTCCTTATCAAGGAGGGGAGCATTTACAGTCCCCCTCCTGGTTCAGGAGGGGTTAGGGGTGGTCAGGTGTCAGCCTGACAGATCATCTCCGCCACCGGGTCCGCAGCCGCGCCAGTTCCCTGTTGTCGCGGCTGTTGACGATCTGGTGCAGACAGCAGGGCACTTCCCCGTCGTCCATGACCGCGCAGCGGGAGACGATGGCCTCGCCGTACAGCGCCTCGGCCCGGAAGGCTATCTCCAGTTCGGCCAGCGCCCCGGCCGCGATCCCATCCGGCACGGCCTCCAGGGCCCAGCCGGCAAAGACCGTGTTGTTGACGTGGTGATTGATGTCCAGGTTGTCCCGCAGCACCCGGAAGTCCATCTCCGCGGTGGCGGGCTCGGGAAAGCCCGGCAACGAGCTGAAGTCGTCCTCCAGCGCCCGGCGCGGAACGAGCGGATAAGGGGGCAGATGCTCCTCCAGCCGGACCGGCCGACGGGTGGCGATATTCAGCAGTGCCCAGGAAGTGGTGGCCCGTGCCACGCCTGTGCCATGGGCGTCGAACAATTCGAACTCGCGGCAGGTGAAGAGCCCCTGGCGGGTGGCCGGCCAGGTGCGCACCACCACCGTATCTTCGGCGCGTGGATAGCGATCCACGGACAGGTGAATACGCGAGAGCACCCAGGTCAAGCCATTCGGCCGCAGGTCGGCCACCGAAACCCCCAGCACGGCCGCATGGGCGCCGGCGATATCCTGCATGTAGTTGAGGATGGTCAGCAGCCGGAGATTGCCGCGGCTGTCCAGTTCGTGGTAGCTGACGGCAAAGGCCTTTTCGAATATCACGTCCACGTGACTCTATTCCTCGGTATCATCCTCTGGCTGTTCCGGGTTCTCTTCCGATTCGGCCGTACCCCTCTCCAGCCTGCGTTGCGCCTTCTCTTCCTTCTTCTTCTTCTTTTCCAGCTCCTTCTGACGCTTGATAAAGTTGAAATTTGGTTTTGCCATGATGTGACCGCCTTTGAGAACGTAATGGTATGCGCACGGTGGAGCGAGACTGTTTCAGTCCTTATTCATACCGCAACGCATCGATGGGATTGAGCCCGGCCGCTTTTCTGGCCGGGTACAAACCGAAAAGTATGCCCACCGCCCCGGAGAAGAAGAAGGCGATGGTGATGGATTCAATGGAGATCAGCGTCGGCCACGACAGGAACCGGGAGACCACCGTGGCACCTGCGCCCCCCAGGCAAATGCCGATCACGCCGCCGATCATGGTCAGGAGCACCGCCTCGGTCATGAACTGGAGCAGGATGTCGTTCCTGCGGGCGCCGATTGCCATACGGATGCCGATCTCGCGGGTCCGCTCGGTGACCGACACCAGCATGATGTTCATGATGCCGATTCCTCCCACGATCAGAGAGATGGAGGCCACCGCTCCCAGCAGCAGCGACATGGCCCGGGAGGATTGTTCGGCCACGGCCAGGATCTCGGACAGGTTGCGGGTGGAATAATCCGGCTCCTTGCCGTTGGTGATGCGATGGCGCTGGTTGAGCAGGCTGTTGACCTCGCTTTCGGCCTTGTCCAGCAACTCCTCGCTCTTCGCCTGCACCAGCACAGCACCGACCGTATTGGGGAACGATGACCGCGACAGCTTGACCTGGGCCGTACGCAACGGTACGAAGACGGTATCGTCCTGGTCGGTCCCCTGGGGCGATTGCCCCTTCCGTTCAAGTACGCCGATCACGGTAAAGGGTATTTGCTTGATGCGCACCATTTTGCCGACCGGATCGCCATCTCCGAACAGGTTGTCGGCCACGGTTTCCCCCAGCAGACAGACCTTGGCCGCGCCATCCACATCCTGTTGGCCGATGCTGCGGCCGCTGCTCACCGGCCATTCGCGTATATCGAACAGTTCGGGCGATGCGCCCATGATGACGGTTGACCAGTTCATGTTGCCGTAGACGACCTGCGACGTGGCGCGGGTGGTGCCCGCTGAGCGCAATACCGATGGGCATTCGGCCATGATGGCCTTCACATCGTCGCTGGTCAGGGTCTGGGCCCCGCCCATGCCCATACGGAGTCCGCCGCTGGTGGTGGAGCCGGGGATGACCAGGATGATGTTGCTGCCGATACTGGCGATCTGCTGGGAGATGACATAACTGGCGCCGGAACCGACCGCCATCATGGCGATCACGGCGGCGATGCCGATGATGATCCCCAGCATGGTCAAAAACGAGCGCATCTTGTTGGTGCGCAAGGCCCGCAAGGCTATTTTGAGGGTCTGGAGGAAATCCATTACCGTGTATCGCCTATGATTTCTCCATCCTTGAACGTGATGCGCCGCCCGGCATAGGCCGCCACATCCGCCTCGTGGGTGACCATGATGATGGTGATCCCCCGCCGGTTGAGGTCGGTGAACAGGCCCATGATCTCATCACTGGTAGTGCTGTCCAGGTTGCCGGTCGGCTCGTCGGCCAGGATCACGGCCGGCTTGTTGACCAGGGCACGGGCAATGGCCACCCGTTGCTGCTGTCCGCCGGAAAGCTGGCTGGAGTGGTTGTTCTCCTTGCCGGCCAGACCGACCTGCTGCAACGCCTCCATGGCCATTGCGCGCCGTTCCCGGGCATGGAGACCGGCATAGACCAGGGGCAGTTCGACGTTCTCCACCGCCGGGGTGCGGGCCAGCAGATTGAACCCCTGGAACACGAAGCCCAGTTTTCGATTGCGGACCGCGGCCAGTTGATCGGGGTCCATCCCCCCGACGTTGAGCCCGTCCAGCAGATACTCTCCCGCTGTCGGAGGGTCCAGGCACCCCAGGATGTTCATGCAGGTGGATTTGCCGCTGCCCGAGGCCCCCATGATGGCCACGAACTCGCCCTCGGCCACGCTGAAGGAGACCCCCTTGAGCGCCTCGAAACGCTGGCCGCCCATGATGAACACACGGTGGATATCGTTAAGCGAGATGACGATGCCCATCTAGAACGGACGTCCCATGGGCGAACCGCCGGCCTTCTTCTTGCTGTCGCCGCCGATCTGCTCGATGATGATCTCGTCCCCTTCCTTCAATGCCCCTTCCACCAGCTCAATGCCCGTGTTGTTGGCGATCCCGGTTTTTATCTGCACCGGGACCGGCTTATTCTCCCTCAGTGCGTACACGCGCTGGCCTTTGTCTCCACCCTTGCGGGCTCCCGGCACCTTGCCCGGTTCCGGCTGGGCTTGCGGGCGTTTTTCCTTCGCCTCTTCCCCCACCCCCTTCGGCCTGAAGCGCAACGCGGCGGGCGGCAGCTTGAGGCAGTCGTCCCTGCGGGCCACCTCGACGGCGACATTGGCGGTCATGCCCGGCTTCAGCTTCAGGTCGGTGTTGTCCACGTTGACCACCACCACGTAGGTGACCACGTTCTGGTTGATGACCGGGGCGCTGCGAATCTGGACAACCTTCCCCCTGAACGACTGCTCGGGGTAGGAATCCACGGTGAAGGTCGTGTTCTGGTCAAGCATGATGCGGCTGATGTCCGCCTCGTCCACGCTCACCTCGATCTGCATCTTGGTCAGATCCTGGGCGATGGTGAAGAGGGTCGGGGTCTGGAAGGAGGCCGCCACGGTCTGCCCCACATCCACGGCGCGGGAGATGACGACGCCATCCACCGGGGAACGGATGATCGAGTAGTTCAGGTTGGTGCGGGCCTGCATCAGCGTGCCCCGGGTCTGGGCAAGGGAGCCCTCGGCGGCCTTCAGTGCTGCCCTGGCCGACTGGTACGCCGTGTCTGCCGTGTCATAATCCCCCTGGGAGATGATACCGTCGGCCAGGAGCTTGTTGTTGCGCTTCAGGGTGCGTTCGGCGTCCACCAGGGTGACCTTGGCCTTCATCAGGTTGGCCTCGGCGTTGAGGTAGTTGCCCTGGGCCTGCTCCACCGACGCCCTGAACAGGGCCGGATCGATCTCGGCGATCGACTGCCCCTTTTTCACCCGTGAGTTGTAATCCACATACAACTTCTGGATGGTGCCGGAAACCTGGGTGCCCACCTGGACGGTGATCACGGCGGAGAGGTTGCCGGTGGCCGAGACCGTGGAAATGATGGTGCCGCGCTCCACCCTGGCGGTCTTGTAGGTCACCTCCGGTTTCCTCTTGAAGAAGGCGAAGCCCGCGACAGCGGCCACGAGCACGACGACGGCGAGAATGACGAGAACTTTTTTCATGCCGGGTTCTTTCGATCAACAGGGATATTCACGGGTAAGAGGTCCACACCAGGCGGCATCATACCAGAATACGCGCAAAAAAAAAGCCCCGTGACCAATGGCCCGGGGCTTTTTTCCGTATGCCCACCACCATCAGGCGGTGGGCCAACTAGGGCAACCCTCTTTGCAGTGGGATACCGGACGGATCCTGAATCTTGCAGTCCACATAATCAGGGTCTCCTTTCGTTGATAAATGTTTGTTGCTCCTCAACAGGACTGGTTTTATCCTAAGCCAATTTGGAAATTTGTCAACCAAAATACTATATGATTTTTCATATCTGCGGCGCTGCCGTCCGCACCTTGACATGGCGCGGGTTTCGGACTACAAGATGCAGGGAGCAGGACCGGGCACGCGCTTCTTACCGGGCAAATACATCAGCAACCAATAGGTGAACAATGGCACCACAGGTATCTTTCGTCGGCGCGGGACCGGGAGCGGCCGACCTCATCACCATCCGGGGCGCGCGGCTGCTGCGCCATGCCGACGTGGTCATCTTTGCCGGCAGTCTGGTGGACCGCGAATTGGTCCGCCGTTACGCGGTCAGGGCCGATGTGTACGACTCGGCCGGCATGACCCTGACCGAGGTCATCACCGTGATCATGGACGCCATGGCGGCGGACAGGAGCGTGGTGAGGCTGCATACCGGCGACCCCTCCATCTACGGCGCCATCCAGGAGCAGATGGATGCCCTGGACCGGCTGGGCATCGACTACCAGATAATCCCCGGCGTAACCAGCGCCTTTGCCGCGGCCGCGGCCCTGAAACAGGAACTGACCCTGCCTGAGGTGTCCCAGACCGTGATCTTCACCCGCTGCGAAGGGCGCACGCCGGTGCCGGAACGGGAACGGCTCGCCGAGATCGCCCGTATCGGCGCCACCCTGGTGATCTACCTGTCGGTGGGGATGATCGAGCAGGTGGTGGAGCAGCTTCTCTCCGGGGCATACACACCGGAGACCGCCGCGGCCGTGGTCTGCCGGGCCTCCTGGGAGGACGAACTGGTCCTGCGCGGCACCCTGGCCGATATCGCCGGACAGGTGCGCGATGCGGGCATTGACCGCCAGGCCCTGATCATCGTGGGGGATGTCCTTGCGGCCAGGATCGAGGGGCTCAAGGCGAAATCCCTGCTGTACGACGAGGGCTTTTCCCACGGCTTCCGCGGCAGTGTCGTGGTGTGAGATGCACGTCGCCGTGATCGCCATAACCCGCAACGGTGCCCGACTGGGAAAAAAGCTGCGGCAGGAGATGACGGGGGCTGAGTTGTACGTCTCCAGCCGGTATGCGGGCCAGGCAGGCAAGGAACGCACGACCTTCGATCCCGCCGGGCTGAAGGAACTGATTGTTTCGCTCTGGAAGGAATACGACGGTTTCGTCTTCATCATGGCCACCGGCATCGTGGTGCGCATGATCGCGCCGTGCCTGACATCAAAGGAGAGCGACCCGGCCGTTGTGGTGATGGACGATGCCGGCCACTTCGCCATCTCGCTCCTGTCCGGTCATCTTGGCGGCGCCAACGAGCTGGCCGAGCGCTGTTCCTTCATCACTGGCAGCCGGTCGGTCATCACCACCGCCACCGACGCCAACGACCTCCCCTCCTTCGACATGCTGGCCAAGGAGCAGGGGTGGGTGATCGACGACATCAGCCGGGTCAAGACCCTCAACACCCTGCTCCTGGACGGGGAACAGATCGCCGTGGTCGATCCCACCGGCCGGGTCCGCTCCTGGTTTTACGGCCGGGCCAGACTCTCCTTTCACGACACATTTGCCGAGGCATTCGACAGCAAGGCACAGGGTTACCTGTTCGTCACCAATCGCCACCTGCCCCCCCGCACCCAACCGGACAACCTGTTGATCCTCCGTCCGCGCAACCTGGTGCTGGGCATCGGCTGCAACCGGGGCACACCGGCGGAAGAGATTGACGCCTTTGTCAGCACCCACCTCAGACGCATCTTCCTCTCCCTGAAGAGCGTGGCACGCATTGCCACGGCCACGGCCAAACGGGACGAGACCGGGTTGCTGGCCTACGCCGCACGCCACTCCCTGCCGCTCGTCTTCTTCGAGAGCAACGAACTCAACGGCGTGGCGGCCCCTTCGCCTCCTTCGCCCCATGCTTTGGCGGCCATCGGGGCCGCAGGTGTGGCCGAACCTGCCGCCACCCTGGCATCGAACGGCGGGACCCTGCTCTTGACAAAGGTCAAGTCGGACAACGTCACCCTGGCGGTGGCGGAGATCAACCCGCCATCCTGAAAAAACGAAACGGGAGAACGCGAACCTATGGACAAACCACTGATCGCCATCACCATGGGCGACCCTTGCGGGGTCGGGCCGGAGATCATCGTCAAGGCGCTGCACTCCCCGGAAACCACGAACACCTGCGTACCGTTCGTCATCGGCGACAGGCTGGCCATGGAACGCGCCCTGAGCGTCTGCGGCACCGTCCTGAAGCTCCATGAAATTAGCCAGCCCGAAGATGCCTTGAAAGCCCCGGAAGGTACCATCCCCCTGCTGGCGCTCTCCCGCCTGGCGGAAGCGGATCTGGCCTATGGCAAACCGACGGCCGCCAGCGGCGATGCGGTCTTTCGTTACATCTGCGCCGCGGCCCGCCTCTGCCTGGACGGCCGGGTGGAGGCCATGGCCACGGCCCCCATCAACAAGGAGTCCATGCACCGGGCCGGCCATGACTATCCGGGGCATACGGAACTGCTGGCCGAATTGTGCGGAACGGACGATTTCGTGATGATGCTGGCGGGAGATGTGCTGCGGGTTTCGCTCGTCACGATCCATGAGGCGTTGCGGGACGTGCCCGGCCTGATCGGTTTCAACAAGGTGCTGACGACCATCCGGGTGACGGCGGAAGGGGTACGGCGCCTGACCGGCATCGAGCGCCCCCGCCTGGCCGTCGCGGCGCTCAACCCCCACTGTGGCGAGGGGGGCGCGTTCGGCACCGAGGAGCAGGCGGTCATCGCGCCGGCCATCGAGGCGGCACGGGCTGCGGGGATTGACGCCCTGGGGCCGTTTCCGGCCGACACCCTGTTCCATTTCGCCCAAAAGGGAGCATACGACGGCGTGGTGGCCATGTACCACGACCAGGGGCTGATACCGCTCAAGATGCTGCACTTCGATGACGGGGTCAACATTACCCTGGGACTGCCGATCATCCGCACCTCGGTGGATCACGGCACGGCCTACGACCTGGCGGGCACGGGCCGGGCATCGGAGCGGAGCATGCTGGCGGCCATCAGGATGGCGGCAAGGATGGCGGGATAAAACAAGAAAGCCTGCCCGGTTCTAAACACCGGGCAGGCCTTGATGGCTGGAAACAGAGCAGCCCCGCCGGGAAAATCGGCGGGGCTGCTTTTATTCATCCCTTGAGGGCACTGAGGATCTTGTTGGCCACATCCTTGCCGCTGATGTTGTAAGCGCCGGATGCCAACTTGTCCCTGATGGCCGCCACCTTGTCCAGTCTGACGGTATCATCCTCCGGGGTCGTTTTCATCTGCTCCACCGCGGCGGAGAGTTGCACGCTGTAGGCGGCGCCGGGCTGTTGCGCCGCTTTCGCCGGCGTGGCAACCGTTTTTTTATGTATGGTGTCCACTAGAACAGGACCGTTTTGAGTTCCACTTTCCACTTTCATGGCTTGCTCCCCTTGCTCCGGCGTTCCGCCTTCTAGGGATCATATCGGCACCTCACCAGAAAAGCTTTAATCAGCATTCGGCCGTGCCGATTTTAGCCCGAAGGAGCGGTCCATACTTCTGGTCGGAACCTCGTATGTGCGTGACAATCCAGTCGGACATGAATTCCAGCGTGCTTCTGCTCAGTTCTTCCCCGTCCTGGAAACGCTCCTGGAACCCCTGCAGCTTTTTGACGAAACCATCGTGTTCTCTGCGGTGGCTGGCGAAGTCGGGATAGTTGCAGGTCAAAAGCAACCGTTCCTCTTCGTCAAAGTGCAGACAGACATAGCTGACCAGCTTCAACAGCACCTCGCTGATCGTCTGCGCCCCCTCTCCTTTTTGCACCGCATCGTCGAGCGCCGCGATCCAGCCGAGCAATTCCTTGTGCTGTTCGTCGATTATCGGGATATTCAAGGCGATGCTGTCGTCCCATTCAAAGATTGCCATCTTCTCACCTCTACGTTCATGGATTAGACTGTCTGAGGTCCAGTTCCCGCACCGTCCCGAATGCCGAGAGCGTCTTGTCGAACTTCCCGGCGTCGCCCACCACCACCAGTTTGAAGGCTTCGGGCCGGAGATATTTCCTGGCGGCGGCCAGTACATCCGCCTTGGTTACCCGTGCAATATTTGCACGGTACTCTTCCAGGTACCCGGCGGGATACCCGTAAAACTCCAGCCGGGCGCGCTGGGACGCAATGGAGGCCGGGCTGGTGAAACCGAACATGAAGGAGTTGATAATATACTCCTTTGCCGATTTCAACTCAAGGTCCGTCACCGGCTCTTTTGTCATACCGCTAATGATCTCCTTCATCAGGGTGATGACCTTGACGGTGGACTCGGCCTTGGTATCGGTCTCGGCCATAAAGGTACCGGTAAAGCGGCGCCCCACGTCGAAGCGGCTGTCCACATTGTAGGCCAGTCCCTGGTTGGTGCGGATCTCCATGGTCAGGCGCGAGGTGAAACTGCCTCCCAGGATGTAGTCCAGGACGCGCAGGGCATAGACATCGGGACTGTCCTTGGTGATACCCAGATGCCCCATGCGGATGACCGTCTGGTTGACCTCCTTCTGGCCGTGGAGGATCTCGGGCTTGAAGACCTGGGCCGGCTGGGGGATCTCCGGCAGGGCCGGCGGGCCGGAAGCTGCCCGCTTCCCGAATACGGCGTTCAGCTCTCCGAGCATGGCAGTGCGATCAAAGTCGCCCGCCACCGCCAGGATCATGCCGTCCGTCCGGAAGAAGCGGCGGTGAAAATCGACCATATCCTGTCGCGTGATGGCCCGGGCCGACTCGAAGGTCGGCACGGCACCAAGCGGATGCCCGGCATAGATGGCCTTGCCGATCTCACGCCCGGCAATCTCCTTGGGGTCGTCGTTCTGGCGGCGTAATCCCTCGATCAGGTGTTTGCGGGCAATATCGACCCGGTTCTCGCTGAAATCGGGCCGCAGCAGCACATCGGCGAATATCCGCAGGGTGCGGGGGAAATTTTTCGTCAGCGACGCCAGGGACACCGTGCCCATATCAATGCCGATGCCGCTCTCCACCGACGACGCCATGAACTCCAACTCGTCGTCCATCCGCTCCGGCGACAAGCCGCCGGCCCCGCCGCTCCGCATGACGTCGGCGGTCAGGCCGGCCAGGCCGGACTTGCCCGCCGGATCGTAGACCGAGCCGGTGCGCACCATGGCGGTTATGGTGACAATGGGGAGCTCCGGATCGCGCAGCAGATAGACCGGCATGCCGCATTCCAGAACCACCCGTTCACCCTTGGGGATCTCGTAGCGCAGCTCCGGGAAGGTCATGGTGCGGGGATCGGCTTTGGGAGCGTCGGCGGCAAAGACCGTCGTGAACGCGCTGAAAAGAAGAACGAGCGAGATAATCATGCGTTTCATTTGTCTTCACCCCCCTTTTTTGTGATAAAGCCGACCATGCGGTTCTCACGGGTAAAATAGTCGCGGGCCACCCGCTGGATGTCGGCGGTGGTGACGGCAGCCAGCTTGCCGCGGTATCCGACCATGTAGCGCCAACTGCCCGTGGTGGCCTCGTAATCGGTCAGATTGCGGGCCAGCCCGCCGTTGGTGCCCATACGGCGGGCATCCTCAAACTCGATCTTGTTGAGGATGCGCTGCAGGTCGCGCTCGGCGACCGGCTCCGTCTTCAGCCGCTCCAGTTCCGCCAGGATGGCCTCCTCCACCTCCGTGAGGGTATGGGGCGTCCGCGGACTGGCATTGATCACGAACAGGTTGGGATAGCGCTGGCCCGGAGCGTCGAATACCCCGACATCGGTGGCGATCTGCTTCTCAATGACCAGTTTCTTGTACAAGCGCGACGTGCGGCCCTCACCCAGGATCATGGTGATCACGTCGAAGACATAGTCGTCGGGCGCGGCAATGGCCGGTTTGTGAAACCCGATCACCAGGGTCGGCTCGGACTCCGCCACCAGTTCGATGCGCCGCTCGCCGGCCTGCCGCGGCTCCTCGGCCGTAACCGGCAGCGGCATGCCGCCCGGCCGGATGCCCCCGAAATAGCGTTCCACCAGATCAATGGTCGCCTTGGTGTCGATATCCCCCACAATGGCCACGATGGCGCTCTGGGGGCCGTAATAGGCGTGGAAGAACCGTTCGGCCTTGGTGCGGGTCAGGTTCTCGATTTCCGGCATCCAGCCGATGGTCGGCTGTCCATAGGGATGCGCCAGAAAGGCCGAGGCAACAAAGGTCTCCCACAGCTTGCTTTCGGGATCGGCGTCGGTGGAACGGCGGCGCTCCTCCATCACCACGGCGCGCTCGGAGTAGAATTCGCGCAGCACCGCGTTCTGCATCCGGTCGGATTCGATGGCCGCCCACAACTCCAGCTTGTTGGCGGGCAGACTGATCAGGTAGGTGGTGCCGTCACGGCTGGTAAAGGCATTGTAGCCCACCCCGCCGTTCTTGGAATAGAGGTCGAAGAACTCATCCTTTATGACGTACCTGGACGCATCAGCCTCCAGTTTCGCCAACTGTTTCTCCAGTTCGGCGATCCTGGCCTTGTCCCCCTTCTCACGCTTGGCCTTCTCGGCGATCATGAGTTGCGCGGTCTGTTCGATCTGGTCCAGAAGCGGTTTTTCAGCGGCATAATCGCTGGTTCCGAGGGTTTTCGTACCCTTGAAGAGCATGTGCTCCAGCATATGGGCGAGACCCCGCTCATCGCTCCGTTCGTCCACGCTCCCGACCCGGAAACGGATCCAGGCGGATACCGTCGGCGAGGTGTGGCGTTCCACCATCAGCAGCGTCATACCGTTCGAAAGGCGGTGTTCGACAACCTTTTCCTCCAATGTTGCCGCGTGAAGGGAGGTACCGAACAGGCACACTGTAACAACAACCAACCAGATTCTCTTCATTTCCGGACCCCTTTTCATGTTGTTAGAACAGGGAAAACTTGATGTACTTGCCGGGATGCTCCTTGAAATCCTTCAACAGGGCATCCAGGTTCTCCACCATGCGGTTCATGCGGTCGTACAACTCCTTGTCCGTCACCAGCTTGCCGGCGGTTCCCTCGCCCTTTCTGATACCGGCGGCAACCTCCTCGATGGACTTTACCGAACTATCGGCCCGCGTCAACAGCGACAGGCTCTTGTCGTAGACCGCCCGATCATTGATCAGCATGCCAAGGGTACTCTCCTTTGAGCTGATCTTGCGGTTCAGTTCGCGCACATCGTCGGCGGCCTTGACGCTCTTGTCGGCCAACTCCACCAGTTTGGTATAAAGCGCCTTGTCGTAGATCAGCTTGTTCAACGTACCTTCGGATGTCTGGATGTCCTGGAGGGT
>JAATGX010000128.1 GCA_015688915.1 Desulfuromonadales bacterium | reverse complement strand
CACTGCCGGACGGCCTATCCGCACTCGACGCCTCGGTACTCGGCACGGCATGGCTTACCGCCTACCGGGCGCTGTTCACCAAATCCGGTCTTGAGCCGGGCGAGACGCTGCTTGTACAAGGCGCGTCGGGCGGCATGTCCACCGCGCTCATCCAGCTCGGCCGCGCCGCCGGCTTCGAGGTATGGCTGACCAGCCGCAACGACCCGGGCCGCGAGCTTGCCGAAAACCTCGGCGCACACCGCACGTTTGGCTCCAACGAGACGTTGCCGCGCAAGGTCCGGGCGGTGGTGGACAGTGTCGGGCCGGCATCGTGGGAACACTCGATGGCATCGGTCGCACGCGGCGGGACGATCATCATTACCGGCGCCACAACCGGCTTCGAAGTGACGTTGCCGCTGATCCCCATGCTCCTCGACCAGATTACGGTGTGCGGGTCGATCATGGGTACGCTTCAGGACATGAAGAACATGATCAGCTTCATCATCAGCGCGGGCATCAAACCTGAAATCGGCCAGGTTTTGCCCATGGAGCGGGCAGAAGAGGCGTTCCGATCCATGTGGAACGGTGAGACGCAGGGGAAAATGGTTTTTACCAGATAGGCCAATTCAGAACATAAACCGATCTATGTGAGTCGGGCTTATCAAGATCGTCTGCCTGTTGATGAAGTAGTCTGGTTAAACGATTTTCTTTTTGAACTTAAGCACCGCCGCCGTCATCACGATTGTCCCGAACAGGGCCAGGAACAGCACATCGGGCCACAGCACCGCCATGCCCACGTCCTTGAGGTAGATCCCCCGCAGGATCAGCACGAAGTAGCGCGCCGTCATCAGGCGTGTCACGGCCTGGATGGGAAGCGGCATGTTCTCGATGGGAAAGACGAAGCCGGACAGCAGAAAGGCCGGCAGCACCGTAACGATGATGGCCAGTTGGCTGGCCAGGAACTGGTTGCGGGCGATGATGCTGATCAGCATCCCCACGGAGAGCGCCCCGAACAGGAACAGCAGCGCCAGCGGCGTCAAGAGCCAGAGACTGCCCCGGAGCGGCACGTGAAAGACGAATTCTCCCACCAGGATCGACAGGACCAGGTCCAGTATGCCGATGCAGAAGTAGGGGGCCAGCTTGCCGATGATCAGCTCCGGGCCGGAGAGCGGCGTGGCCATGAGCTGCTCCATGGTGCCGGTCTCCCATTCACGGGCCATGCTGAGGGAGGTGAGGATGGCGGCCATGATCATCATCACCACCGCGATCAGGCCGGGAAAGATGAAGTTGCGTGACTCCATGTCGCTGTTGAACCAGACCCTGGGGCGGAGTTCCAGGGTTGGCAAAGACATCTTACCGGCACCCCCTCCTGATTCAGGAGGGGGACGGGGGGTGGTACGCATGTGCTTCAGGGCTATGTCGCGGGAAAAGGTGGCTGTCGTGGCCTCGGCATATCCCAGGGCAATGGTGGCGGTGTTGGGGTCGCTGCCGTCCACGATGGCCTGCACCACGGCCGCATCGCCCCGGGAGAGCCGGCGGGCGAAGTCGGACGGGATCACCAGGGCGATCAAGGCATCACGCCGGTCGATGGCCAGTTCTATGGCGCGGTAGGTGTCGGCGTGGCTTCGCAGGTCGAAGTAGCGCGAGCCGCTGAAGCGGCTGATAAGTTCGCGGCTCTCCACGGATTGGGACTGGTCCCACACGACAAGCGGCACCCGGTCCACGTCCAGGGTCAGGGCGTAGCCGAACAGGAACAGGAGCAGCAGGGGGATGCCGATGCCCATCATCAGGCTGCGCGGGTCGCGCAGCACGTGCAGGAATTCCTTTTTGGCGACTGCTTTCAGGCGGCGTGGGTTCATTCCTTGTCCCGCTCTTCGATCAGGCCGATGAACACATCCTCCAGCGTCGGCATCTGCCCGCCGGGTGTCATTCGCCCCTGCTTCAGCTCCTGCGGCCTGCCGACGGCCACCAGTTCGCCCCGGTAGATCAGGGCCAGCCGGTCGCAGTATTCGGCCTCGTCCATGTAGTGAGTGGTGACGAACACCGTTACGCCCTTGTCGGCCATGGAGTAGATCAGCTCCCAGAACTTGCGGCGGGAAAGTGGGTCAACTCCCGAGGTCGGTTCGTCCAGGAAGACGATGGGCGGTTCGTGCAGGATGGCGCACCCCAGGGCCAGGCGCTGGCGCCAGCCACCGGAGAGTTCTCCCGCCGGGGAGTTCCGCCGCTCCGCCAGCCCGGCCATGGCGATCACCCATTCGCTCCGCTCGCGCCGCTTGTCGCCGCCCAGGCGATAGACCCCGGCGTAGAAGGCGATGTTCTCCTCCACGGTCAGGTCCTCGTAAAGGGAGAAACGCTGGCTCATGTAGCCGATATTCTCCTTGATCCGTTCCGGCTGGTCGGCGATTGAGAAACCGGCCACGTGGCCCTCGCCTGAGGTGGGGGGGAGGATGCCGCAGAGCATGCGGATCGTGGTGGACTTGCCGGCGCCGTTGGGTCCCACAAAGCCGAAGATCTGACCTTTGGGGACGGACAGGCTGATGGCGTCCACCGCGGTGAAGGAATCGAAACGCTGGGTGAGATTGTCGAGGGAGACGGCGTGTGCTTCCAAACCTCACCCTT
>JAATGX010000191.1 GCA_015688915.1 Desulfuromonadales bacterium | reverse complement strand
TCCTTGAAATGCTTCCCCCCCTTGACGGGGATCATCACCGCCCCGTCCTCGTCCATGATATCCACCGAGCAGAAATCCCAGCCGTTGATCCTGATGGTTTCGCGATGGTCCGCCGTGGTGGATCTCTTGCCCTTGTACAGGGTATTGGTTTCCACCAGGCTGCTGTTTGGAACATTCTGCTGCAGGGCATTCACCATGTCGCGCGGTAGTATATTGGGGCTGTGCGGTTCTCCGGTGTGTACCTTGATCCCGACGTTGCCGGTTATGCCCTGATTGATTTTGGAATAAATCTGCAGCAACCCGGTGGCACTGATGTCTTGCGTGAAGAAGACGTGGGATTTTTCCTGCTGCGCGGCAAAAACGTTGTCTATGCCGCCAAATCTGGTTACGGCAACGGTTCCCAATGCAAGGGCACCTGTCTGCAGGAAATTTCGACGTGAAATGTTGTTTGCCATGTGACACCTCCTGAGGGATTGACGTTCTTGGCGAATTGCTCTTCGCGGCCATGATGGCGGTCATGGCGTCAGGCCGGCCCGGATAACACGCCGGATGGGCGGATCCACTCCTCTTTCTCGAACCCATGTATCCTTTACTCAGACTTTAGTGAAGCCATATCAATGGAGAAACGGTATTTCACATCGGCCTTGACCAGCCGCTCGTAAGCTTCGTTGACCTTCTGGATGGGGATGATCTCCACATCGGCGGTGATGCCGTGCTTGCCGCAGAAGTCGAGCATCTCCTGGGTCTCGGCGATGCCGCCGATGGGCGAGCCGGAGAGGCTGCGGCGTCCGAACAGCAGACCAAAGGCGGAGACGGCAAGCGGCTTTTCCGGCGCACCCACGAGGGTAAGGTTGCCGTCGCGGGTGAGCAGGTTGATGTAGGCGTTGATGTCGTGATCGGCGGAGACGGTATCGAGGATGAAGTCGAAACTGCCCGCGTGCTTCTGCATCTCTTCGGCATTGCTGGAGATGACGACTTCGTGGGCGCCCAGGCGAAGCGCGTCCGCCTTCTTGCCGGGTGAGGTGGTGAAGACAACGACGTGGGCTCCAAACGCACGGGCGAACTTCACGCCCATGTGACCCAGTCCGCCGAGGCCGACCACGCCGACCTTCTTGCCCGTGGTGACGCCCCAGTGGCGCAGGGGCGAGTAGGTTGTGATCCCGGCGCAGAGCAGAGGCGCGACCCCGGCGAGATTGAGGTTGGCCGGGACGTGCAGCACAAAATGCTCATCGACGACGATGCTGTCGGAGTAGCCGCCGTAGGTGACGCCCCCCAGGTGTTTGTCCGGTGAATTGTAGGTGAGTGTCATTTCCGGGCAGAACTGCTCAAGGCCATCCCGGCAACTGGGGCAGGTGTGGTCCGAATCGACCAGGCAGCCGACGCCCGCAAGGTCGCCCGGCTTGAACCGCGTGACACCGGAGCCAACCTTGGTGACCTTACCCACGAT
This sequence comes from Desulfuromonadales bacterium, assembly GCA_015688915.1. GTDB lineage: Bacteria > Desulfobacterota > Desulfuromonadia > Geobacterales > Pseudopelobacteraceae > JACPFJ01. The sequence continues at coordinate 3,012 of JAATGX010000191.1, read as the reverse complement.
CTCGTGCCCCGGCACGCAGGGGTAGACCGTGGGCATGACGCTGTGCCACTCGTCGCGGACCGTGTGGAGGTCGGAGTGGCAGATGCCGCAGAAGAGGATTTCGATCTGCACGTCCTGTTCAGTCGGTTCACGTCGCGGAATGGTGTTGGAGGCCAGCGGCGATGTGGCGTTGGCAGCGGAATAGGCTTTTGCTTTGTACATGATTTAGTTCTCCTGTGTGGTTAGGCTCTTTTGTTCCGACTCCACCTTGGTAGTGTTAGTCGATTACCCTCAGTGCTTCGTTGTGGTGAAACAACTTCGCGCCCCCTATGTATCTTTTCCCATTTCATACGCCTGGGCCATTGCTGGACTTCCTTTGATGTCCCCCATGTTCCATGCTCCGGTTCCATAGATGACCCCTTTTTCCCTGGCTCTGCCCAGGCAGGAAGTAAATCCCCTGAACTCCTCAAGGGTTCTTTCCAGCAAGTCTTTCCTTTTGACTGCGGCCGTCATGATGAAATACACCTCCTTATCGATGAGCTCGGTATATCGGGCATATGTCCTGTCAATCAGCGTTTTCATCTGTCCATTCATGGTGTAAAAATAGACCGGCGTGGCCATGACGATCACGTCGGCACGGATCATTCTATCAAGGACTTCAGCCATGTCATCCTGCTGGGTACACCGTCCGTCATTGCCCTGGCAGGCGTCGCATGCAACGCAATGATTAATCTTTTTGCTCCTCAAAAATATTTTTTCCACCTGATGTCCTGCTTCTGTAGCCCCAAGCGTGAACTGATCGCAGAGCAGATCAGAATTTCCGCCTTTTCTTGGGCTCGCAGACAAAACCACTATCTTTTTTGCCATGTGCCTTAACCTTTCCGTAGTATCTGTTTTTGAGCGTCTTGCTCAGCGTCCGGTCAACTGTTCCAGCTTTTCCGGGTACCGGGCCCCTTGCACTTCGATCTGTGCGGCAGCGCTGTCTATCTTGCGGAGATCGTCGACAGTGAGTTCAAGTGCCACTGCTCCGATGTTCTCGTCAAGACGATGCAGCTTCGTAGTGCCCGGGATTGGAACGATCCATGGCTTCTGGGCCAGCAGCCACGCCAGTGCAATCTGGGCAGGTGTCGAGTTCTTCTGTTTTGCGATAGTACCGAGCAGATCGACTAATGCCTGATTCGCCTTCCGGGCCTCCGGTGTGAAGCGCGGCAGGGTGGTACGGAAATCGGTACTGTCGAAGGTCGTGTCTGCGTCGATCTTTCCCGTGAGGAACCCTTTGCCCAGAGGGCTGTAGGCGACGAGGCCGATCCCCAGTTTTTCCAGCGTCGGCAGGATTTCCGTTTCGGGGCGTCTCCACCAGAGCGAGTATTCGCTCTGGAGTGCCGCCACCGATTGGACCGCGTGGGCGCGACGGATCGTCTGCACCCCGGCTTCGGAAAGACCGAAGTGCCTGACCTTGCCCTCCTGGATCAGCTCCTTCACCGCTCCGGCCACGTCTTCGATCGGCACGTCCGGATCAACGCGGTGCTGATAGAACAGGTCGATGACATCGATCCTGAGCCGTTTGAGCGAGGCCTCGGCTACCTGCCTGATGTGCTCCGGCCGGCTGTTCAGGGCCGGCGCGCCACCCTTCATTCCCCTCGGATCGACCGTGGTATCGAAACCGAACTTGGTGGCGATCACTACCTGATCGCGCAGAGGAGCGAGCGCCTCGCCGACCAGTTCCTCGTTGATGAACGGACCATAGACCTCGGCCGTATCGAAGAAGGTGACGCCGCGTTCCACGGCTGTCCGGAGAAGGGATATCATCTCCTGCTTGTCCTTAGGCGGGCCGTAGGAAAAGCTCATTCCCATGCAGCCGAGCCCGAGAGCCGAAACCTCCAGACCGCTTTTTCCCAATAGACGTTTTTGCATCGTTTTCCCCTTTCATCTGTTCAGGCCTACCCTGTTGATGATTATACCGTACTCCGGATGGAATAAAGGCCGGTAGACCAATCCTGCTGAATTATTGCCTGATGGTACGACATTCTGGATAATGGTTGTAACGCGAAGTGGAGTTGGGCAGTATTTGATCAGGAGGAGTCGAAGATGAAAGAGGCGTTTATGCGGGATGCCGGCATTAACGGCGTGGAAGTCGCGATCGAAGCCTTGGGTAAGAGCATTGCCCGATTGACCGAAAAAGGCGAGCTCCATACAGCCGCTGCCCCTGGGTTGTCGCTTTTTTCCGCAGATTGAGCCGACCAAGCCGATCACCGGCATGTGCGAAGCGAGCGTCCGCCGATGATCATGATCTTTTCAAGCCGGTTTCACCTGCAACAATTGAATTACCGTGTACTGCAGCGCCTTCTTGGCCCATTCAGTCGAATAGGTTTTCCGGTCGAGGTACCATCGGGTAATGATGCCGTGACCTGCAGCTGTAACCGTGAGAACGGCAAAGGCCGCGTCATCGACCTGAAATATCCCGGCATTTTTCCCCTCCTCAACAATCGTAAGTACCGTATCACTCCTGGATTTCATCCATTCATGAAATGCCTCCTGGTATTCAGTGTTGACGTACGCGATAGACATCATTTCAAATAGTAACGGGTACATCAACATGGTCTGGGGATTCTCTTCATCAACAAACCAGATAAATGAAAGCATCTTGCTCAGCGGATCGAGATGTTTATCCAGTTCTTTTTGCGTTTTTTGAGAGATGGTGTCAAAAAAATACTTGAAGACATCTTTGAAAAGCGCCTCTTTTGATGAATAATAATATGTGATCCCACCCTTTGAGCAGCCATAGGCTTTTGCTATATCTTCCAGAGTTACGTTAGCGCGGCCTTTCTCGGCAATGACACCGAGTGCTGCCTGCAAAATTTCCTCCCGCCGCAGGGTTTCCAGGGACATTCTTTTGACCTTTACCATCCGTAACCTCACCATCTACCTGTAATATATGATTATTTAAATAACATGCGTGGCACACTTTCCCACAAATAATGGTATATGGCAATTTGTTTCAAAAACCGACCAAACGTTTTTTTTAAAAAATTG
>JAATGX010000205.1 GCA_015688915.1 Desulfuromonadales bacterium | reverse complement strand
GGTGCAGAACGCCGCCAGTCTGCCGAGCTTTGCGGTGAATGATTTCCGCATCAGCGGCGGCAGCTTCGTGCGCGCCTTGTCGGGCGACGGTTCGGCCGCCACGCCGTACCAGCTCGCCGACATCTACGGCGTGCAGGGCATGGCATCGGCTTCGCTGCTGAACCGGAATTTCGCGCTGGCCAACGACGTCGATGCGAGCGTCACGGCGAACTGGAACGGTGGGGCCGGCTTCGTGCCGGTAGGCAACAACGTGAATGCCTTCATAGGCACCTTCGACGGACAAGGCCACGTCATCGGCAATCTCACGATCAACCGTCCCGGCCAGGATTACGTGGGACTGTTCGGCGACGCCGGATTCGGCGCGGTGATCCGTAACATCGGGATGACGGGGGGAAGCGTCTCGGGAAGATGGTATGTCGGCGGGCTGGTCGGGTATAACAACAGCGGCAGCATCGGCAACGCCTCTGCCACCGGCACGGTCACCGGCCTGACCAGGGTCGGCGGGCTGGTGGGGGAGAACGACGGCCCGCTGTCGGACAGCTACGCCACCGGCATGGTCAGCGGCAATGGTTCGATCGGCGGGCTGGTGGGGGAGAACCACAGCGCCATCAGCAATGCCTATGCCACCGGCAAGGTCACCGGCACCGGCAACAGCGTCGGCGGGCTGGTGGGTGACAACAGGGACAGGATCAGCAACGCCTATGCCACCGGGGAAGTGACGGGCGACACTTACGTCGGCGGGCTGGTGGGCCAGAGCCAGGACCGCATCGACAATGTCTATGCCACCGGGGCGGTGACGGGCAATGATTCCGTTGGCGGGCTGGTAGGCGAGAACCAGGACCGCATCGTCAATGCCTATGCAACGGGCGCCGTCTCGGGCACCACCAATGTCGGTGGGCTGGTGGGGGACAACAGCACCAGCACCAGCGTCATCGCCAGCTATTGGGACACGCAGACCACCCACCAAGCCACCAACGGCTGCGGCGACGACGCCACCTGCAACGGCGGCGCCACCGGCCTGATCAGCGCGCGGATGCAAACCCTGGCCATCTTCACCGGCGGCGGCTGGGACATCGACGGCGAAGGCGGCACCGGCGCGGTCTGGCGTATCTATGAAGGCAACACCGCGCCGCTGCTGCGGAGCTTCCTCACGCAGCTCACCATCACTGCCAACAACGCGAACAAAACCTACGACGGCTTGGCGTTCAGCGGCAATAACGGCGTCGCCTATTCCGACCCGTCGGCGACGCTCTCCGGCACGCCGGTTTACGGCGGCTCGGCGCAGGGCGCCGTAAACGCGGGCAGCTACGCCATCACGGCGGCCGGGCTGTATTCCGGCCAGCAAGGCTACGACATCAGCTACGCCGACGGCACGCTGACGGTGAACAAGGCGGCGCTGACCGCGACAGCCAACGCGGCGAGCAAGACCTACGACGGCTTGGCGTACAGCGGCGGCAACGGTATTTCCTATAGCGGCTTCGTCAACAACGAGAGCGCCGCGGTGTTGGGCGGCGCGCTGGCTTACAGCGGCAACAGCCAGGGCGCGGTGAACGCGGGCAGCTACGTGATCACGCCGGCCGGCCTGACGTCCGGCAATTACGCCATCACATTTGGCGACGGTGCCCTGACAGTCGGTAAGGCGGCGCTGACCGTGACGGCCAATGCGGCGGGCAAGACTTACGATGGCAACGCGTACAGCGGTGGCAACGGCATTTCCTACAGTGGCTTCGTCAACAACGAAACCGCCGCGGTGTTGGGAGGCGCGCTGGCCTATGGCGGCACGGCACAGGGCGCGGTGAACGCGGGCAGCTACGCGATCACGCCGGGTGGTCTGACATCCGGCAATTACGCCATCACGTTCGGCGACGGCACCCTGACGGTCGGCAAGGCGTCGCTGACCGTGACGGCCAACGACGCGGCCAAGACCTACGATGGCCGGGCCTGGAGCGGCGGCAACGGGGTCACGTACAGCGGTTTCGTCAACAACGAGACCGCCGGCGTTCTCTCCGGCGCTCTGGCCTGGGGCGGCGACTCCCAAGGCGCGGTCAACGCCGGCTCCTACATCATCACGCCATCGGGCCTGACCAGCGGCAACTACCTGATCGGTTTTGTGGACGGCGGACTGACCATCAACCCCGCGGCACAACCGGAACCGGCCCGGAACATACCGTCATTACGGGATTACCTGGTGCCACTGCTCAATCCTCCCAAGGCGGCATGGAAACCTGTACTGGATGAGGAGCATGACCTGCTGGTGGTGCTGAATGGCGGGATCAGGAAATAACACGGACAGAAAGGGTTGTTGACGCTATGCGCATACTATCGAACGTACTCACCGGAACCTGCTGTCTGATTGCGCTGTCCTCGGTCGTGACGGCGGCCGACCTGCCCGATGCCGGGCGGCTGCTGCGGGAGAGCGCGCCTCCTCCGTTCCTGGCGCCGCCGCAGAAACAGCCGCTGATCGAAGCCCCGGCCGAAGAGCACCCCAAACAGCTCTCCAACGATATCAGGGTGCTGATCTCCGGCTTCACCTACAGCGGCAACACCGTCTTCACCGCCGAGGAGCTGGACCGGATCAGGGCGCCGGCGGCAGGCAGAGAGCTGACCCTGGCCGAACTGGAGCAGGCTGTGGATCGGATCACCCAGGCCTACCGCAACAAGGGGTATTTCCTGGCAACTGCGGCCATTCCGCCCCAGGCTCTCAGACCGGGCCAACCGGTCAGGGTGGAGATTCTGGAAGGGAAGCTCGAAAAGATCAACCTGAAGACCTCGCCCGCCGAGACCAGGACCGCACGCAGCGTGCTGGAGCGGTATCGCGACCGGCTCGCCGTGGGCAAACCGGCGGATGCGGACAGCCTGACCGAAACCGTGCTGCTGCTGAACGAGCTGCCGGCCATCAAGAGCAGGGTCCTGCTGGAGCCGGGCACGGAGCCGGGCGGCACCGCGGCCACCCTGGAGGTGACCGAAGGCAAGCCGTATGAGGTTTCGCTTTCCAGCGACAATTACGGCAACTACGCCACCGGATACTACCGGGTCGGGGCCGGGCTCGAGTTGTACTCGCCGTTCCGGCTGGGGGACCAACTCTCCATCCGCGGCAACTCGTCCACCAGCGGCGATACCCAGAGCGCCGGTATCGGTTGGAGCGTGCCGGTCTCGTCGTCCGGCACCCGGATCTCCCTGGATTACTCCTGGGTGCGCTACGAGCTGGGGCGCGGTTTCAAGAGCCTGGATGCCAATGGCGATGCCCACGGCTTCAGCCTGACCATCACTCAGCCGCTGGTACGCAAAGGCGACCTGTTCGTGAATGCCGTGATCGGCGGCACGGGGCGGCTGCTGGACGACCGGGTCGATAGTGCCGGCACCGCCAACACGCGCCACACCGCCGGCGCATCGGCCGGCCTGAGCCTGTACGCTACGGACTGCCTGTTGGGGGGCGGTTACACCAGCTTCAACGTGACTTATGCCGGCGGCACCCTGGGGATCGACGACGACGCCAGCCGGGCCTACGACCAGGGCCCCTCCGGCCTGCATGCCGAAGGGGCCTACAACAAGATCTCCGGCGGGCTTTCGCGCACCCAGACCGTCTACGGCAACCTGTCGCTGTTCGCCTCGCTGACCGGCCAGTGGGGAGACAAGAATCTGGACAGTTCCGAGCAGTTTTCCCTGGGAGGGCCGTTTGCCGTGCGGGCGTACCCGGTGGGAGAGGCCAGCGCCGACCTGGGGATGGTCACCACGGCGGAGTTACGCTACCTGCTGCCCAATCTGGAACCGCTGCCGGGCCGGGTACAACTGGCCGCCCTGTTCGACCATGGCTATGGCGAGATCAGCGCCAAACCGCTGCCCGGCACCACGCGGAACCTGCGTCACCTGTACGGTGCCGGGTTCGGGGTGAACTGGCAGTGGAATGAGTTGGTGAGCCTGCGGACCAGCGTTGCATGGCGGATGGGCGAGTTGCCGACCTCGGACAATACAACCGGGGAGAAGCCGACGGTGTATTTCCAGGCGATGGTGAGGTACTGAGGGAAAGGCGTTGATAACACGGAGCAACGGAGAAAACCTTGAATCTTTATTGGAGCATCAAAAGCTTGTTTTATTCTCTCACAAAGGCGCGGAGGCACAAAGAAAGCAAAATCGAAAACTTCGGGTTTCAAGCCATCCAGGTTTCCCCCCTGTTCTTCGTCTTTGGTTATTGATCGGTTTTCGGTTTCCTCCGTGTCTCTGTGCCTCTGTGAGAGTATCGGTTTTTGCGTTTTCGGATAAGCCGCTGCTGCTCAGCGCCTGAGATAGCGCGCCACCGCGCGGTTGTGCTCGTCGAGGGTGCGGGAAAACTGGTGGGTGCCGTCCTGGCGGGCGACAAAATAGAGGTAGGAGGTCGCAGCCGGATGCAGGGCCGCCCGCAGGGCATCGCTGCCCGGATTGCCGATGGGTCCGGGCGGCAGCCCGGCGATCAGGTAGGTATTGTACGGGGAACGGCGCTCGATGTCGGCCCTGGACACCTTGCCGCCAAAGGCACGCACGCCGTAAACAGCCGTGGGGTCGCTCTGCAACGGCATTCCCAGCCGCAAGCGATTATGGAACACCGAGGCGATCAGCGGTTTTTCGTCCGGAGACACCGCCTCCTTTTCGACGACCGAGGCCAGGGTAACGATCTCGCGACGCGAAAGGCCGCCACCAGCCTCTTTGCCCGTGAGCCCGGCGTACGCCTTGTTGAACCGGTCCACCATCTGTTCTATCAACTGTTCCTCACCGGCGCTTCTCGGCAGATTGTAGGTGGCGGGATAGAGATACCCCTCAACGCTGACGCCCGGGATACCGAGCCGTTTCACCAGGGCCGGGGCGCGGCACGCGGCCAGAAACGCATCCTTCCTGAAATATCCTTGCTGCTCCAACAATTCCGCGGCCTGATAGATGGAATACCCCTCCGGCAGGACAAAGCGCCGGAAATCCACATCGCCTGTCGCCAGCTTGTGAAGGATAGCCGTCGGCGTCATGGCGTCGGTAAGGCGGTAGTCGCCCGCCTTGAGCCGCCTGGCCTGGCCGCGCAGACGCGAAACCAGAATGAAGTGCCAGGAACTGCGGATGACACCGGCCGCCTTCAGTTCCTGCGCCAGCTTCCTGACGCCGCTGCCCGGGGGAAACGATACGTCATGCACGATGGCGCCGCTGCCCGGCGGCACGAACAGGCAGAACAGATACCAACTGAGCAGAAACAGCAGACAGGCGCGGGCAAGGAAAACGGCGATGGTTTTAGAGGGGGCTTTGAACGAAAACATTGGCCTCATTATGGGAATAAAACAGCCCGGAGTCAAGCCCCGGAGCGTTCCTTGACATCATCGGGCAATGTTGCTACAAGAAAGCGACTGCCACGTAAAGGAAGGTGCAACGTGCCCTACCCCGAACAGATCAATCTCCCCTTTAATTTCTCCTTCATCAGGGACTCATTCGAACCGCGCCATCCATCGGACCGGGAACCGGCGGACAAAGGGTTCTGGGCCATCATCCAGGGCAACAACGTGGTGCTCGCGCAGGAGAACGGCACCCTTTCCCTGCCCGAGGGGGACCTGCCGGAATGGCTGGCGCCGCATGCCGCCCCACTCTGCATCGGGCTCTGGCACGGCAGGCCGGTGCGAACCTTTGCCGTCAGCACGAAGCTGGCCATTGAGCCCCCCCTGGTGTCCGAGCCGTTCAACGCCAATGAGCAACGCCTGGACTTCCCGACCATGACCCTGGCGGGGCTGGCCAAGCAGATCCTTCATTGGGAACTGCAAAGCCACCACTGCTCCCGCTGCGGGGCTGCCATGGAACGCATTCCGGGCACCTGGGGCAAACGCTGCATCGGCTGCACCGCCGAACACTACCCCCATATCCATCCCTGCGCCATCGTGCTGGTCAGGCACGGCGACCAGGTGCTCCTTACCCGCAAATCGGAATGGCCTCCGGGCAGGTACAGCCTGGTGGCCGGCTTCCTCGACTTCGGCGAGTCGCTGGAGGAGTGCGCCATCCGCGAGGTCAGGGAAGAGACCGGGGTCGAGATCGAGAATGTCAGGTATGTGGGAAGCCAGAACTGGCCCTTTCCCGCCCAACTCATGGCCGGTTTCGTGGCCGATTACGCCGGCGGCGATGTCCAGGTTGACCTGAACGAACTGGAGGATGCCCGCTGGTTCCCCGTTGACGCCCTCCCCTTGCTTCCGCCGAAGCGGAGCATTGCCCGCCACATCATCGACACCTTTGCGCAATAGGTGTTGAATGCGAAAAGGGCACCCGGAAAACCGGATGCCCTTTTCGCTTCATCGCATATACAAACTACTTCAGCAACATCCTCATCAATCCGTGCCCCTCCACGACCAGTCCGGTCGCCTTGGCCTGCTGCTCGTCGTAGGAGACGGCTCCGTTCCCCTCCCCTTCCCCGCCGCGATAGATGATGAACGGCACCGGCTCGGCGGTGTGGGTCATCAGATGCACCGGTGTGGGATGGTCGGGACAACAAAGGATGGCGTAGTCGCCGAACTTCCCGATCCCCTCCAGCACCGTACCGACAACCTGGCGGTCGAAATCCTAGATGGCCCGGATCTTGTGGTCCATCCTGCCGGAATGGGAGGCCTCGTCCGGCGCCTCCACATGGACATAGACGAAGTCGTGGGTCTCCAGCGCGGCCAGGGCCGCCCGGGCCTTGCCGAGGTAATTGGTGTCGATGTAGCCGGTGGTCCCCTCGACGTTGACCACGTCCAGACCGGCGCAGACACCGATCCCCTTGATCAGGTCGACCGCCGAGATGACCGCGCCGGAGAGGCCGAACGTGTGGCGATAGCTGTCTATCCGGGGGGTCTTGCCGTGCCCCCAGAGCCAGATGGAGTTGGCCGGGTGTTTGTCCTGCTCCTTGCGGCTTTTATTGAGCGGGTGGTCATGCAGCGCCATCTGGGAGTGATTCATGATGTTGATGATGACGTCGCTGCCGTCGCCGTTGGGGAGGTGCTCCAGGATTGCCTTGCCGGTGATGTCGTGGGGCGGCGTGGTCTTCATGCCGTCCTTGCCGCCGCGCCAGACCATCAGGTGGCGATACCCCACGCCGGGGTAGAACTCGAATTCGGCGCTGCCCAACTCCTGCTGCAGCGTCCGCACCAGCTCATGCCCCTCTTCGCTGGAAATGTGTCCGGCGGAGAAATCCTCCATGTAGAGCCTGCTGCCGTGGGGACGCAACGTCACCAGATTCATGCGAAAGGCCACATCGTCCGGCCCGAGGCTGACCCCCATGCTGACCGCCTCCAAGGGAGAACGGCCGGTGTAGCAGGTGCGCGGATCGTAACCGAACACCGACAGGTTGGCCACATCACTGCCGGGCGGCAGGCCATCGGGGACGGTTTTTGCCAGACCGACGTGACCGTGCCGCGCCATGAAATCCATGTTGGGTGTCGTTGCCGCCTGAAGCGGCGATTTGTCGCCCAGTTCGCTGTATGCCACGTCCGACATGCCGTCGCCGAGCAGGATGATAACCTTCATAAAAGCCTTTCATGCACAGAATTGGTGCGTTTCATGATAATTCAGGTTCGGAGCGGCACGGGGAACTCAGGCCGGCCCCTCAGGCCGCAACGGCAGCGTCCGGACGCCCCTGTACGCTTACCCGTCTTTCCTACCCGAACACCCGCCGCAGCCGGAGTCGCCGCAGCATCCTTTCTTTTTCCAGAGGGATCGGTAGAGGAGCCAGACGGCCCCCCCCACGATCAGTATCATCAGAATGATATCGGACAATCCCATGTCATCCTCCCAATCCCAGGAGCAGTCCCCCCTGGTATATCAGAAACGCCACGGTCCAGGCCAGCAGGGTGGAATAGACGAAAGAGAGGCCGGCCCATTTCCAGGTGCCGAACTCCATCCGCATGGCCGCCATCACCACCACGCACGGCATGTAGAGCAGGACAAAGGCCATGAAGGAGAAGGCGGACAGAGGGGTGAAGCGAGTCTTGACCGCAGCCTTGAGGGCCGACGTGTCTTCTTCCTGTTCATTGCTCCCCGGCAGATACAGCAGACTGGACACCGCCTTCTTCCCGGCGCCGAAGAACGAGACCGCAATCTCCTTCAGATCTTGGCCCAGGCTCGGTTTTTCCTTGTGCACCTCGTCTTTTTTGGGGGCATAGATCTCCCCCATGGTGCCGACCACGATCTCCTTGGCGACGACGCCGGTGATCAGGGACGATGCCGCCTCCCAGTTACCGAAGCCCACCGGCTTGAATACCGGGGCCACGGCGCTGCCGGCCCTGCCCAGCCAGGAATCCCGCTTGTGCTCCACCCCCCAGGGGAGGTTGAGCAGGAACCAGATCAGCACCGATACGGCGAAAATGTAGGTGCCTGCCTTGACCAGAAAATGTTTCCCCTTTTCCCAGGTGTGCAGGCAGAGGCTGGTGAGAGACGGCATGCGGTAGGGGGGGAGCTCCATGATGAACATGGGTGCTTCGCCCCGGAACAGGGTCCTCTTGAAGACGAAGCCCATGGCGATCGCTAGCAGGATGCCCATGATGTACAGGATCCAGATCACCGTGCCCGAATTGTCCGGAAAGAAGATGCCGACAAAGAGCACGTAGACCGGCAGGCGAGCACCGCAGGACATGAGCGGGATCAGCAGGGCGGTCAGTACCTTGTCCCTGGGATTTTCCAGGGTACGGGTGGCGTAGATGCCCGGCACGTTACAGCCAAACCCCAGGAGCATGGGAATGAACGACTTGCCGTGCAGGCCGATGGCGTGCATGGCCCGGTCCATGACAAAGGCGGCCCGGGCCATGTAGCCGCTTCCCTCCAGGAAAGTGATGAAGAACATCATGGCAAAGATCACCGGCACGAAGACCAGCACCGACCCGACCCCGGCGATGACCCCGTCGTTCACCAGAGAAACGGTCCAGTCCGGCGCCCCGATGCTCCCCAGTACAACCTCGGTCCACCGCTTGAACGGACCGCCGGTCATGTCCTTGATCCAGTCACCGAAGGGGGCAGACAGGTCGAAGGTCAGCTTGAACAGGAACCACATGGCGGCCATGAAAATCGGGATGCCGAGGAAACGGTTCAACACCACCCGGTCGATCCGTTCGGTCAGCTCGATGTTGCGTTTTTCCGGCCTGATCAGCACCTCACGGCAGAGCCCGGCGGCCAGGGCGTACCGGCTATCGGCCATCACCCCCTCGATGTCGTCGCCATGGGCACGGCGCAGGTGATCAAAGGGTTGTTCGGGCAGGGAGCCAGCGGGGATGTTAACCGCCTTGAGCACCGGCGCATCCCCTTCCAGCAGCTTCAGGAGTAGCCAGCGGGCCGGATAGCGGTCCAGTAGTGCCGGATGGCTGCGCTGGATGTGCTCCCGTATCCCCTCCAAGGCGATCTCCACATCCTCACCGTAGTTGAGACGTTTGGGACGGTGTCCCTCCAATGATCCGTCCACCTCGATCACGGCCCGCAGCAGGTCGTCCAGGCCGGTCTTTTTGACGGCGGAGGTGGGAATCACCGCAATGCCGAGGGTCTCAGCCATCTGGCTGCTGTTGATCCGGAACCCCTTGGCCTCGGCCTCGTCGAAGATGTTCAGCGCCATGACCAAGGGAACGCCCAACTCCATGAGCTGGACGGTCAGGTACAGGTTGCGCTCCAGGTTGGTGGCATCTACCACGTTGATGATCAGGTCCGGCCGCTCCCGCACCAGGTAATCCCGGGTGATGATCTCCTCCTGGGTGTAGGGGGAGAGGGAGTAGCACCCGGGCAGGTCCACCAGGCGGATGTCGTGTCCTTCGAACTCGAACCGGGCTTCTTTCTTTTCCACGGTCACGCCGGGCCAGTTCCCCACATGGAGGCGGCTGCCGGCAATGGCGTTGATGAGGGTGGACTTGCCGGCATTGGGGTTGCCGGCGACGGCAACGACGATCTGCTGCCGGCTGCTCATGGCTGCACCTCGATCTCGATGCCCCGGGCCTCTCCCTTGCGCAGGGAGAGGTTGTATCCCTTGACCGTCACTTCGATGGGGTCCCCCATGGGGGCGATTTTCTCCACTTTTATGGTTTCGCCCGGCAGTACTCCCATGTCCATGAGACGCCGCCTGATGGGGCCGATGGTGCTGTCCAGCCGGATAATGCGTCCCTGCTCTCCCGGCTTCAGATTGCTCAGATTCATGCCGCAGCCCCTTTCACTCTGATGGTCCTGGCGATCTTGCGGTCGATGGCGATGCGTGCCTCGTCGATCAGAAGGAGCAGCAGGTTGCCGTCGTTCTTGAGGACCTCCACCTGTTTGCCCACCCGCAGCCCCATCTCCTCGGCCCGGGTCGCCTCCCCCTTCTTCCGGTGGTGATCACGGTCGTGGCCGCCGCCGCAGTGCCTGATTTCAATGATTTCACCTCGTTCGCCGGGGGTGAGCAGTTCCAGGGGGATCATGATTTCTCCTTTTCTCAAAATTTCAGCAGCATGCAGTATGAGCCGCTCACGCCGTCCTCCGGTCGTCCACTAGGGCGACCCGTTTCGCATCGCCTGATGCCGGTCGTCCCGAAGCGGCGCCGCAACATTTCGCCATGATTACATCTCTTTCATGTTCTTGACATTCATTTTCATGATATAGGCAAAAAAAATTAGCCCGTGTTCCGGCAGCGGGCGCATAAGCCATACAATTCGAGCTTATGGCGGTTGATCAGAAAACCGTGCCGCGCGGCGATCTCATCTTGCAGTTTCTCGATGGTCGCATCCTCAAACTCGATGATGGAGTTGCAGTTGGTACAGACCAAGTGGTCATGATGCTCACCGGCCATGACATGCTCGTAGCGGGTCTGCCCGTCGTGCAACAGGATCTCGCGGGCCAGGCCGGCCTCGGCGAACAGCTTGAGGGTGCGGTAGACCGTGGCATAACCGATGCCGGGATGGCTGGACTTGACCTTCAGGTAAAGCTCTTCGACACTGACATGTTGGTGGGTGGAGAGGAAGATATCCAGGATGATGTCCCGCTGGCGGGTGGAACGCAGACCCTTGGCCAAGGCAAACTCGTTGAACGTCTTCTTTTTTTCGAGGATCATTCTCGACCTCCGTATTGAACATGAAAATCAATGTATGAGGGTGAAGATTTTTTGTCAACAGGTTATTTCGATGTACTCCTTAGCAAATGTCACCATGCAATGTACTTCCATACAACGCACAACATTTCGCGGACCGGGCAGCAGCCTTATGGAATATTTTCACCAAACGTCTGTCCTTCAAGCTTGACCCCGCTGGTTTATTCTGGATCCCGGGCAACGTAAAGACATTTTACGTTTGTGGAACTTTATGAAATTGTTACTATAAATAGCCATTTTTGTTGGATACGTAAAGTTATTTTACGTCTATATAACCCTCTGTTATATTTCAATTTATTCTCTAGTAACGCCAAAACGTAAAGTTTCTTTACATTTCAAATTCCCCTCGGCAGTACCCGTATTGATCTCCATCGCCACACCACATCCTGTTCAAGGTATAAATCCCTTTTCCAGTATACGCAGTGAGATGTAATTTGATATGAAAAATCATCTAGTTAAAATGCATGTGCTATTCAGTAGATACGCTTGGTATGGATTGTGCTGATGACCACTATTAATCGTACTTCCCCGGAACACCCCTCCCCAATGATCCCACACACCTGCCTCTGGTGATCCAGCTCCCCCACAGAATCACCTCTCACGCCCTCCTGAAGTCCGCCCAATCAAAAGTATTTTCAAATTGAAAAAACTTAAAAATTCACATTCTCTCCCCGCCTTTCGTTAGTCACGCAAACATTCAAAAAACTATCACAGGAATAGCTATGGTCATGCCATCGGGCGTCCATCAGGCAGATGCTGATTTCTGGGACTTATGGAAAAACAGCCAGAAGTTACTCTTCAGCAAATGCCTCAAACTCATGAACGGTAATGTCTGTGAAGCGGAAGATGCTCTCAGCATCGCCATGCTCAAGGCAAAGGAGAAAATAGTTCCTTACCGGGACAGCATATACAATTTTCAAGGGTGGGCCCTGCGACTGACGGAAAATGTCTGTCTGGATCTACTGAGAAAAAACAAACGTTTGATACGTTACGACGAGATCCCGGAATCACTGGTCCGGAGTGAAAACTTCAACGGCTCTGTTCTGTTGGAATCGACCGAACAATACCTCTCTCAAGAGGCGATCATTGCTGACATATTCGAATATATCTGGAATTTCCCCAGCCGTTTGCGTGAGCCGGCCCTTCTCCGGTTTTTATTTTCCGAGCCGTACCGGAACATCGCCGGACGCCTTCATATAACGGAAGTGAATGCGCGGAAGCGAATCCAGAAGGTCCGCACATCGTTGAAACTCCACTATGGAGAAAAAATCAACATCATATTTTCTTCATCCGAGGCGGTCAAAACCATGCTGGACTCTTCGGCAATCGTAAAGATCAGACAGAATGCCACTTCCATTCTCGATTCCAGGGAAACGGAAGTCGAACTTTGCTGCAAAACCGCATGGGTTGTCAACATCCTGCATGGTAACGGGAGTGATCGGGAGGTGCTGGTCGTTCTGCCGTTCAAGCCGGGCTGGAACGGAAAAGGTTTCGCATCGTTGCTGCACTACATCTCGCGCCATCCCCGGGGATGGAAAAAACATCTGGAGTTGGCTCAAATGCTCTATGCCATTGGCATTTGGGATCAGGCGGAAAAGGAGTTTCGCCAGATAGTGAAAAAGCGCCCCCGTTCTTTTTTCGCCCGGTTGCTTCTCGGAAACATGCTCATGGAGTCAGGCAAGAGGGATGAGGCGGAAAGTTTTTTTCAGGAAACCGGTTCACTGGTTTATCGGGATTCATCGAAATATTTCCTGTCCGGGATGGCGGCCATGTGCCGGTCCCGAACGATGGATGCAATCGCTCTATTCGAGAAGGCGATCAAACTGGAGCCGTTAAATGCGACATTCAACCATGCAAAAGGTATTTGCCTGTTCAAATCCGGAGAATATGGCGCTGCACTACGATACTTCCAGAATCTTCTCAGCGGAAGGCCGCAGGATATCGTTTCCCTGGCCCACTGTTGCGAGGTTTCGATCATGCTGAATCATCCGGTACAGGCTGGGGAATATGCAGACCGCATACTGATGACCAATCCGTATGATCTTTTTGCCCTGAGGCGAAAGTCGGGTCTGTCCGAACCGGGTTGCATCTCGCCGACGGCACATCACAAAAGATATCAGCGTATTTCCGAGCGGCTGCAACTGCTGGCCCGGATGATCAGAGAGCCGGAAAGCCACGGAACCCGGAAGTGTGATCCACACGGGTACAACTGACGGCGCTCAAAAAGGAAGGGGGGTGATGAGAAGGGGCATGGCAATGGCGATTACAGCCAATCAGGCGCATGTGCCGATGCAACAAGGTGAAGGAAATGATTCCGGTGAACGGCCGGTTTCATAAAAAGATACCTGAAAGGAGGACGTACACATGGCAGGAGAACTTGTAAACATATCGGACCAGTTCAAGGGATTGCCCATGGGAGAACTCATCGGCGGCCCGCTCAATGCGGCCTGCGAGGCCCAGGTAAAACTGGCGCAGGCAACAGCGGATTTCATCAAGGTGATCGGATTTCTTCCGCCCCCGGATAAGGATTCCAAAGATCCCTACAGCGGCGGGACAAGAACGGCCCTGTTCAGATTCAAGAGACCGGTGGACAACCCCACAGTCAAGCCTGGAGAACCAGGTTCAACCATGGAAGAAGAGGTGGAGGTCTGCGTACCGCTACTCGCCATTGTCAAGGTTCCCAACTTGAGTATCACAACGGTTGATGTCTCTTTCGACATGGAGGTCAAATCCTCTTTCGCCTCGAAAGAGTCAACGGATACCGAAGCTTCGCTGGATGCCGAGATGTCCGTCGGGTGGGGATGCTTCAAGGCAACGGCAAAGATCCACGGCTCAGTGGCGAGCCACAAGGAAAATACGCGCAGCTCGGACAACTCGGCCAAATATCACGTACTGGTGCATGCCGAGGATAAAGGCATGCCGGAGGGCCTCGCCAGGGTGCTGGATATTTTGCAGACCTCGTGCGCTCCCCGGGCAATCAGTGCCGCGAAGCCGGTGCCGGCCCTGCCGGCCTGAGAGGCAGCTTTGTCACGAACAATGAGGAACGGAAGTATCATCTGATATTCGAATACCGCGGCCCGGGGCGTCGTGAGGCGCACCCGGAGCCGTAAGAACCGAGGGGATATGTTTGACCTGACGGAAGTCAAATACGTAAAACGCATCACCGTGGGAAGCGACAATCCGGGACGGATGCGTACGCCGGAAGAGATCGAGGAGGCGACTGCGTTGCTCAACAAGTGCCTGACCGACTCGCCCAAGGGTTGCATTATCGCAACCGAAAAAAGCTTTGCCGTATTGCAGATGGGCGAGCATCAGGTGGTGCTCCAATGGATAGTCTACCATGTCGGCTTTCCGCGAAAACCGATCTGGCTTGTTGATTGATTCAGACAAAGGGGTCTCTTCATGGACACTCACACCCACCGTTTCGATGATCTGCTTCAGGCGCTGCAATCAGCCCTGGTAATCGCACAGGACACGCTGAGGAAAAGGCATGAAGAAGCGGTCCGACTGATGTATGAGTCGGGCGAAACCAGCGGGTCGCGATCTCCTGTCTTTGCCTTTGCCATCCCGCAACACAGCACGGATGAATATGAAACGATTTCCCTGCCCGCCTCCAGCCTGCGCACGCATCGCTGCCAGCAGATATCGGCGCTCACGCTGGAATTGTAAAGGGAATT